>JBGPOM010000112.1:0-6228 GCA_041488075.1 Gemmatimonadota bacterium | reverse complement strand
GACGGTCGGGAAGGTCTGCACCCAGCCGCTCGCCGGCACCACCTCGCAGACCGTGTACGTGCCGTCCGGCAGACCCGAGAACGAGTACTTACCCGAGGCATCGGTCATCGCGGTTGCATTGACCGGACCCGTGAGCTGGATGCACCAGTTTGCGAGACCGGCGAACGACACTGCATCGGACACCTTGCCATTGATCGTCAGAGTGCCCGCGGTGGACGGCGGCGTAACGGTGCACACCGGACCAGGCGCCGGCGGAGGAACCGCCGGATCGCACTTGTTGATGTCCTTGTTCGGATGCTGCGCAATACGCGCCGCGCAATGCTCGGCGTCGTGACCTTGACCCCGGCCTTGGGACACGCTCACCGCGAACGGCATGGTGACCAAGGCGGCAAGTGCTATGAGGACGCGCATGGCTCTCTCCATTAACTAGGGAAATGGCCGCAGGGGCAGAGCGTCCTGCCTCAGAGCCATCGTGCCCCAGGTAAAGGCAAACCCGGTGCCATGCCGTAAGGTGCGCGCCTGCTGCTCCACAACAGTCGGCGACAGCCATATTGCTATTGCAACTTGCAAGAAAACGTGCATTATGCGGCAGTAAACAGCTGCCACAGCCCCTAGATCAGCCTATTCCCTGTGGTACCGCCACGCCTCTATGCCGGCCCCAACCGCCTTGATGTCGAACTGTTCCGTTCCCTGCGGCGCGATCGCCGGAACGTCGGTAGACTGTGTCGCCACGACTTCGCCCTTCGTATTCAGGAACTCGAATACCAGCTTGAACGGCTGGCTCGGCACGGCACGCAGATTGGTCACGATCCCTTTCACCTCAGCGCTCTGATCCTGGGGGTCGAAGGCGCTCACGGCGATGTCGGCCATCATCGTCGAGTCGGCCATGCGCAGGTAATGCAACGTCGAGTCCAGATGGCCGACCCGCTGGTGCGCAAACGCGAGCAGCCGAAGCGACATGCGGTTCATCGGGTCCACGCCCACTAGTCGTTGCGCGACCGGCAGCATCGAGACTGAGTCGTTCAGCTGCAGGTAGGTGTTGACGAGGTTGAACAGCCCGTCCCGGTTGTACGGGTTGATCCTCGTGCCCGCCTCGAACGCCTGGGCAGCCAACCGATAAGTGCCGCTCGCCAAGACGTCGTACTCCCGCATCATCCGCGTCGTCACCGAGTCACACCGCGCGCGGATGCGCGCCGGCGTGAGTTGCCGGTTCGTCCGCGCCCCCGTGCGGCAGCTGCCGCCCGCCGCGCCGGTGTCGGGCGCGTCAGGCACGCTCTGGTAGATCTCCACCCCGGCGCGGAGCAAGGGCATCGCACCCACCGAGTCGCCCTGGGCGATGATGCGACGGTACAGGGCGAAGGCGCTGTCGCGCTGGCCTGTCTGGGTCAACACGCTCCCAAGGCTCGCCAGCACTTCCGGGTCGTTGGGGACGATGGTCAGGTACTCGCGATAGACTGCTTGCGTCTCGGCCCACCGCGGCGACAGACTGTCCGGCTTAGTCCGCGCCAAACTGTCTTGCTCAGTCCGCGCCTGACTGTGCCGGATCCGCGCCAGGTTGAACAGCGCATCCCGCCGATCCTGGAGGAACGCCGTGTCCCGGGCCGCGATCTCGGCCGCGCGGCGGAAGTAGAACGCTCCCGAGTCGAGCTGGCCCGCGTTGGTGAGCAACGACCCCAGGTACTTGAAGCCCTGCGGCTCGGTCTGGAGGATCGCGTTGGCCTGCCGAAATGCCCTGATCGCCGAGTCCGGGTTGTTCGCCTGCCAGGCGGCGATCCCAGCGTTCAGCAGCGGGACCCACACGAACCGCCGCCAGGTGGCGATGTCCTCGGCGCAATCCGGCTTCAGGGCCTCGGCGCGCCGGAACGCCGAATCGGCGCCGACCAAGTCCTGCGTCATGACGTAATAGCGCGCCAGATAGTACCAGGCGGCGGGGTTCTTCTCCTGACCGCCGCTCGTCACCGCCTGCGTGAGCACACGATTCGCATCGTGCAAGTCCTTCTGCCTCTGGTCCTCAAACTTCGTCTCCGTCGCGCTCTTCAAGTACAGCAGCCCGCTGTTCACGAGAAAATGGGCCGGCTTGATGTCGCACTTGGGCACCACCCAGCGGTTGGCCTGCTGCGCCCCCGCCTGCGGAGGAGCGGCGATCGCCAGGGCGGCCACGAGGATCCCTATGACTTCACTCCGTAACATGCGCACGATTCACTCCTTGGTTTTCGCCAAGAGGGCTGCGGCGTCGCGCTCCACGGCGCGCGCCACGTCGATCGGCGGCTTCCCGAGGGCCCGGGCGGCCGCGAGCACATCCTCGTACTCCGGCTTCACCCGTACCCCACCCCCGCCCGCCTGCTCCAACACCTTCACCCGCACCGCCACCCCATCCAGCCGCACCGTCACCTGGTGCCGCGGCAGCGTGACTCGCTCCGCCACCCAGCGCCGCACGCCGGCCGTCGTGCTGTGGCGAAACAGCTCCGCCGTCACCGCGTCGGCGAGCGGCTCGGGCGTTATCACCTCCACGCGGAAACCCTGGCGCCCTTTCTTCATTTGCACCGGCCATGTCTGCACGTCGAGCGCGCCGGCGGTCATCAGGGCTTGGCGCAGCGGCTCCACGTATTCGGGACTCATGTCGTCCACATCGGTCGCGAGCAGGACGACCCGCCCCGCCTCCGCCGCCTCGTCGGCCAGGAGAATGCGGAGCGCGTTGGGATAATCCTTGGGATCCCGCTGCCCCGCCCCCCAACCACTCCCCACCATCCGCCACCGCGCAGGTGGCGGCCCCGCCGAGAGCACGCGCAGCAGAGCAGCCCCGGTCGGCGTCGTCGCCTCGCCCTCGACGGGTCCTCCCCCCCTCCCCCCGCTCGCCACGATCTCGAGTCCCTCGAGCAGGATCGCGGTCGCGGGCGCCGGTACCGGCAGCCGCCCGTGCGCCGCCTCCACCCACCCCGTCCCCACAGCGACCGGCCAGTGATACACGGCGTCCACACCGAGCCGCTCGAATCCCTCGATCGCGCCCACGATGTCGAGCACGGCGTCCACCGCCCCGACCTCGTGCAGGTGCACCTTCTCAGGCGCGACCCCGTGGACCTTCCCCTCCGCTTCGCCCACCAACTGGAACGCCCGAACCGCCCGCTGCTTCACCCAGTCAGAAACCGGCGCGCCTTCGACCAGCCGCACCAGCTCGCCCACGTGCCGTCCGTGCGGCTGTTCGGGGATGGCGAACTCGACCTGCTTGGCCGCGACGCTGGCGCGGCGGACGTCTCGAATCGTGACGCCCACCCCAGCCATCCCGAGCCGCCCCGGGAGCTCCTCGAGCCATGAGGCCGGCAGGCCCAGCGACAGCAACGCCCCCAGCGTCATGTCGCCGCTGATGCCGGCGGCCGGATCGATGATGGCAATGCGCATGGGGAGAAGTGCCGAAATATAAACGGGTTAGGCTCGGTAGAGCCACCCGGCGCCGGTGTTGAAAACCACGACACGGTCCCCCGGCCGGATCGCACCCCGACGCTGCAGTTCGACGGCGCCTGCCAGGGCCGCCCCGCCCTCCGGACAGGCATCGATCCCCTCCACGGTCTGCAGCTCGCGCGCCGCGGCCGTGAGCGCGGTGTCGCTCACCGCCACCGCGCCGCCGCCGCTCTCGCGCAGCGCCCGCAGCATCAGGCGGTCGCCAAACGGCCCGGGAACGCGGAGCCCCGAGGCCACCGTCCAGGGATCGGGCCACGGGGCGCATCGATCGGCCCCGGCCTCGAACGCGCGGACCACCGGCGCGCACCCGGTGGACTGCACGCTGTACATGCGCGGCACGGCGTCGTGCACCCAACCGCTGGCTTGTAACTCCTGAAATGCCTTCCACATACCAATCAGTCCCGTGCCTCCCCCCGTCGGATACACGATCGCGTCAGGGAGGGTCCACGCCAGCTGCTCCGCCAGCTCGAGTCCGAGGGTTTTCTTGCCCTCGATGCGGTAGGGCTCCCGCAGCGTCGAGACGTCCACGGCGCCGGTCTCGGCGGCGAACGCCCGCGCCGCCTTGCCGCAGTCCCCGATGTGCCCCTCGAGCAGCACCAAATCCGCGCCGAAGCAACGGATCTGCGCGAGGATCGTCTCCGGGGTGGAGGCGGGCGCGAACACGCGCGCCTCCACTCCCGCGCGCGCCGCGTAGGCCGCGAGCGCCACGCCGGCGTTGCCGGCAGTCGGCACGACGAACTGACGCGCGCCGGCGAGCACCGCACGCGTGATCGCGGCGGCGAGCCCGCGCGCCTTGAACGAACCGGTCGGATTGGTCCCCTCTTCCTTGATCCACAGGCTCTCGAAGCCGTACCGGGCTCCGAGCCGCGGGGCGCTCAGGAGGGGCGTCCCGCCCTCCCCCAGCGTGACGGGACTCTCCCCGGCGGCGAGCGGCAGCCATTCGCGGTAGCGCCACATCGTCCAGCGCCGCTCGTGCAGCAGCGACTTCGCTGCCGGAGCGGGGTGGGCAGCGTACCGCACCAGGTACGGCGCGCCGCACGACTCGCACACGCCGGGAAGGCCGGCGGCAGGCCGGCTGCGCGCTGGTACACAGGCCGAGCATTCGAGCGTCCAGGCAAACGTCATGCGCGCTGCCTGAGGCGGTCGAGGACGCGCTCGGCGAGCCGGGTGGAGAAGCCTGGCAGGGCGGCGATTTCACCGGGAGTCGCGGTTTTCACGCCCGCGAGCGATCCGAACCGCTCGAGCAGCGCCCGCCGGCGCGACGGGCCGATCCCGGGAATGCGCAGCAGCTCCGAGGTGATCGTGCGCTGCGAGCGCCGCTTGCGGCTGTAGCTCACCGCGAAGCGATGGGCCTCGTCGCGCGCCCGCTGCAGCAGCTTGAGCGACGGAGTGCGACGCGAGAGCCGCAGCGGATCCGGCTGGTTCGGGAGGAAGACTTCTTCGTCGCGTTTCGCCAAGCTCACGATCGGCAGGCGCTCGAGTCCCGCCGCGCGCGCGGCGTCCACCGCGGCGCCGAGCTGCCCCTTCCCGCCGTCGATCACCACGAGGTCGGGCAGCGGTTTCGCTTCTTCGAGCCGGCGTCGTAGGAACCGCGTGACCACCTCGTGCACCGCGGCGTAGTCGTCCTGCTGCGCGACGCCCTTGATCTTGTAGCGGCGGTACTCCGCCTTGCGCGGGCGCCCGCCCTCGAACCACACGAGCGATCCTACCGTGTCGCGCCCCTGATTCGTGGAGATGTCGATGCACACCATCGCCCTCGGCACGACGGCGAGCCCGAGATCGCGCCCCAGCGCGAACACCGGATCGGCGGCGCGCTCGTCGATATCGAACGCTTCAATCTTGAAACTATCGAGCAGGTGACGGGCGTTCTGGTCGGCAAGCTCGGCGAGCTTCGCGTTCGTTCCGCGCTGGGGCACCAGGAAGTCGGCACCGGGGGCCAACTCCCGCAGCGCCTCCAGGTCCGCGGGCGCGTAGGGCAGCACCACCCGCGCCGCCCGCTGCTCGAGCGGCAGGTAATAGCCGACGAGAAACGCGCTCAGCGCCTGGTCCTCCGGGGCGTGCTCCACGTGCTCCAGGAAGCGGTGCTCGCGGGCAATCAACCGCCCGTCCCGAATCCGCAGGATTACGCCGCAGGCATCGTCGCCGTCCCGCGCCAGACCGATGGCGT
This sequence comes from Gemmatimonadota bacterium, assembly GCA_041488075.1. Lineage (GTDB taxonomy): Bacteria > Gemmatimonadota > Gemmatimonadetes > Gemmatimonadales > GWC2-71-9 > 20CM-2-65-7. The sequence goes on along the minus strand of JBGPOM010000112.1, from coordinate 605 downwards.
CCGCGTCCCCTCCGCCCACGACCTCCACGGTCTGCGGCTGTTCCAACTGGTCCAACCACTTCAAAGCGTCGCGCAGCTGGGCGGCGCGCTCGAAGTCGAGCGTCTTGCTCGCGTCCTGCATGCGCTCGCGCAGCCGCGTGCGCACGTCGAGCGTCTTCCCCTCGAGGAAGAGGACGACGTCGTCGATCATCCGCTGGTACTCCTCACGGGCCTGGTACCCGACGCAGGGCGCCTTGCAGCGGTCGATGTGATAGTCGAGACAGGGGCGGTCGGGGGCCTCGGCGGGGAGATTCCAGTGGCACGACCGCACCGTAAAGATGCGGCGGATGATCTTGAGCGTCTGCCGCAACGTGGCGACGTCGGTGTACGGCCCGAAGTAGCGCGCCCCGGGGATCGCCACGCGGCGCACGACCAGCACGCGTGGGAACGGCTCGTCCAGCGTCACGGCGATCTGCGGGTAGCTCTTGTCGTCGCGCAGCCGGATGTTGAACCGCGGCTGGTGTTCCTTGATCAGATTGTTCTCGAGCAACAGCGCTTGCGCCTCGTTCGGCACCACGATCGTCTCGAGGTCCGCGATCTGGCGCGCAAGGGCTTCGCGCTCGGGG
>JBGPOM010000111.1:0-6247 GCA_041488075.1 Gemmatimonadota bacterium | reverse complement strand
CCTGACCGCCCTGGCATTCCTGCTGGTCGCCCCGCTGCCGCTCCTCGCCCATCTCGGGCATCCGGAGCGCTCGTACGAGATCTTCATGACGCCGAACCGCAAGTCCGCCATGGCGATGTTCGGCTTCGTCTACGCCTGGTATCTCGCCGTCGTGCTGCTGCTCGAGGTCTGGTTCGAGTACCGGAAGGACATCGTGCAGTGGGCGCAGGCCGCCCGGGGGGCCCGCCGGTGGCTGTACAAGGCGCTCACGCTCGGCTCGATGGACCTGTCCGAGCGCTCGCTCCGCTTCGACGACAACGCTGGTCGCTGGATCACCGTGATCGGCATCCCTTCGGCCTTCCTTCTGCACGGGTACGTGGGGTTCATCTTCGGGTCGGTCAAAGCGAATCCCTGGTGGAGCAGCGTGCTCATGCCCGTGGTGTTCCTCTTCTCCGCAATCGTGTCTGGCATCGCGCTGGTGTTGATTCTCTACATGGTGACAAACTTGTTCCGGTCCCGCCCGCTCGATATGCGGTGTCTGGACAAGCTGGCCAGCTTCCTCTTCTATGCGATGATTATCGACGTCTCGCTCGAGATGCTCGACTTCGTGCATCGCCTGTACGAATCCGAGGAGTCGATCGGGATCCTGTCGCAGATGATCCAGGGCCGGCTGTTCATCAGCCTGATCGTGTTGCAACTCGTCATCGGCACTCTGGTCCCGGCGGCGCTCCTGGGGATGTTCTCGCCGGCGCTGCGGCGGGGCGGGTTGGGCCGGGGGTCGGAAGAGCTCCGGCGCATCGTGTACCTCTTGGCCGCCGTGTTGGTGGAGATCGGGATCTTCAGCATTCGTTGGAACGTCGTGGTCGGCGGCCAGCTCTTCTCCAAGAGCCTGCGGGGGTTGACCGTCTACAAGATGGAACTGCTGGGCGTGGAAGGTCTCGCGATGACCATCGGTTTGCTGGTACTGCCCTTGTTGATCCTGTGGGTGCTGGTCAAGGTGCTACCGCCGTGGGCGGACGCCGAGGAGCGAAGCCCCTAACGTACGTCGCGACCGCGGCCATCTGCTCCGGGGTGAGCTTCGCCTTGTATCCCTTCATCTGTCCGATGCCGTCGCGCAGCACCACCACCACGGAATCCTGCGAGCGGCCCGCGAGAAACGCGGAATCGAACGGCGCGAGCGTCGTGTAGATCCTCAACATCTGCGCGGGCGGCGTCCCGGTTAGGCCGTGACACGTCCGGCAGTGTTGCTGATACAGCGCCTGCCCATCGGGGGCCTGCGCGGCGCCCGGCGAGGCACACAGCGCGAGCCCAGCGGCGACCCCAAGCGCGAGTACGGTCCTCATGGCTCCTCCGATCAAGGGCGAGTTGCTCACACAAGGTCCGCCGACGGACGCATAAGGAATGGGAACCGGCGATGAAGCCTCGTTCATAGGGCGCGGTGCACATCGCCGCAGCCGGTTTCCTCACAAGTGCTTCACGGCTTCTTCAGGAGCGCCGCCGGAACCTTCACCGCGACCTTCATGAAAAGGGGGGCCATGAGCCACTGCAGCGTGAGAGCATGAAGCCCGCCACTGGCGGCTGTCACGGCGCGCCGGAAGCCGGTGAGCAGCGCGTGGAGCACCGACATCCCCGCTTACGCGTGGCCCTCGTCGGAACGCCGAACGTTGGTAAGAGCGCGCTCTTTAACCGGCTGACGGGGCGCTACGTCACCGTCTCCAACTATCCCGGCACCTCGATCGAGGTCGCCCGGGGTTCGGGGATGCTCGACGGCACGGTGGTCGACCTGCTCGACACGCCGGGGATGTACTCGCTCCTCCCCACGACCGAGGAAGAAGCGGTCGCTCGGCGCGTGGTCGTGGAAGGCGGGGCCGACGTATTGGTGCACGTCGTGGATGCGAAGAACCTCCCCCGCATGCTCTCGCTCACGCTGCAGCTCGCGGAGGTCGGCCGTCCGCTCGTCGTCGCCCTCAACATGATGGACGAGGCCGAGCGGCTGGGGATGCGGGTGGACGTCGCGCGGCTCGCCTCGCGATTGGGCGTCGCCGTCGTTCCCATCGTGGCCGTCTCGGGGCGGGGCATCGACGCGCTGCGGACGGCGATCGCGGCGGCCGCCCGCGGCCGGGTGCCGCTGGCGCCCATCTACGGGAACGGCGTCGGGACGGCTCTCAAGTCGCTGCGCGGGGCCCTGGTGGGCGTGTATCCCGTCGACCCGGCGGTGCTCGCGGCGCTGCTCCTCCAGGGGGACGCCGAGGCGGCGGCGTGGGTGCGCGCGGCGGAGCCGGACGGCGGCCGCGCCGCGGTGGCGGCCGCTCAGGGGCTCGCCGCCGGGTTCGGCGCCCCCGCGGCGTACCGCGTCGCCGTCGAGCGGCAGCGCGCCGCCGAAGATCTGGCGACTGGCGTCGTGAGCGCCGCCCGCGCTCGCGCCGCTCCCTGGCTGGAATGGTTGGGTCGCGCGCTCGCCCGGCCGGTCACGGGGATCCCGGCGCTCGTCCTCGTGCTCTACCTCGGGCTGTATCTGTTCGTCGGCCGGTTGGGGGGCGGAGTGCTCGTGGACTGGCTCGAAGGGACGGTGTTCGGGCGCGGGCTCAACCCCCTGTTCGAGCGCCTGTTCGCCGGCGTTCCGTCGGAAGCCGCGCGATCGCTCTTCGTGGGCGAGTACGGCGTGCTGACCCTCGGCCTGCGCTACGCGGTGGCGATCATCCTGCCGATCGTCGGCGCGTTCTTCCTCTTCTTCTCCGCACTCGAGGACTCCGGGTACTTCCCGCGGCTCGCGCTGCTCGTCGACCGCGTCTTCAAGCGACTGGGCCTCTCCGGCCGCGCGGTGATCCCGCTTGTGCTGGGATTCGCTTGCGACACCATGGCGACGATGGTGACCCGCACGCTCGAGACCCGGCGTGAGCGCGTGCTCGCCACGCTGCTGCTCGCGCTCGCCATTCCGTGCTCGGCGCAACTCGGCGTCATCCTCGCGGTGTTCGCGGGGCAGCCGCTCGCGTTCGGCGTGTGGGTCCTGGCCCTCGTGGGCACGTTCGTGCTCGTCGGGGCCATCGCCGCCCGCGTCCTGCCCGGCGCTCCCGCCACGTTCTACATGGAGTTGCCGCCGCTGCGCCGGCCGCGGCTGAGCAACGTGCTGGTGAAGACCTACACGCGCATCCAGTGGTACTTCCTCGAGGTGCTGCCGCTCTTCCTCGTCGCCAGCGTGCTGCTGTGGGCGGGCCAGCGCACCGGCGTCTTTGCGGCGCTCGTCGCGGCGCTCCAGCCCGTCGTCGGCGCGCTCGGCTTGCCGGCCGAAACCGCGCGGATCTTCCTGTTCGGCTTCTTCCGGCGCGACTACGGCGCGGCGGGATTGTTCGACCTGACGAGGGCCGGCGTGCTCGACCAAGTGCAGCTGGCGGTCGCGGGGGTGACCCTCACCCTGTTCGTGCCGTGCGTCGCGCAGTTCCTCATGATGATGAAGGAGCGCGGGGTGCGGACCGCGCTGGGGATGCTGGCGTTCATCACGCCGTTCGCGTTCGGGGTCGGTTACCTGCTCAACCTGGCGCTGCGGGGGCTCAAGTGATCGCGCCGCCGGTCGTGTGCGGGTTCTGCGCCGGGGAGTTCGCCGAGGATCGCGGCCAGCCGGTGTGCCGTGCGTGCCCGCTCGCCGGGCTGTGCCACATGGTGCGCTGCCCGCACTGCGGCTATGAGAACCCCGTGCCCCCTGCGTGGCTCAGCCGTCTCCTGCATCAGGACGAAGTCCGATGACTCCCGTCGAGTGGCTGCGCCGCCGTTGGGGCGCCGAGTGTCCGGACGGCACACCCGTACCAGCCGCGGAGCGATGCGCCGCCGTGGACTGTGATTCCGTGTGCCTGACCACTCTGGCGGAGGGAGACCGCGCTCGGGTAACATGTCTCATCGACCCCGGCGGTTCGCCGGCCCGCAAGCTCGCCGCCCTTGGTATCTTGCCGGGCGTCGCAGTCGTGCTGGTGCAACGGTCGCCGGCGTTCGTCTTCCAGATCGGCAACGCCGAGTTCGCGATCGATCGCGGACTGGCGGCGCACATCCGCGTGCGCGTTGAGAACCTCAGCGAAGGAGCATGACCATGATGGGCAGAATCAGCACCCTCGGACTCGCCGCGCTGCTCGCGGCGCCGCTCGCCGCTCAAGAGCCGGACATGATGGGGCATGGGATGATGCCGCACATGATGCAGATGGAACAGATGATGGCGCCGATGATGCGCGGTATGGCGTTCGCGCCGGATCATCTGCTCGCGCGCAAGGATGTCCTCGGCCTCAGCGCGCAGCAGGTGGTGCGGCTCACGGCGATCCGCGACGCCGCGAAGACGGCACACGACGCCGCCCAGGCTGACGCCAAGACCCACATGGACGCGCTCGCCCAGGCGATGCAAGCCGGGGCGCCCGACACCACCGCTCTGAAGCTCCATTTCCAGGCGGCGCACGGGGCGATGGGGAAGGCGCACCTGACGATGCTCACCGCTGCGGCGCAGGCGAAGGCCCTGCTCACCGATGAGCAGCGCGGGCGAGTCAACGGCTGGGTGGATGCGATGCAAATGCATCAGATGCAAATGGGACAACCGCAGCAAGACGAGCGGCACTGAAACCGGTCTCAACCAAAGGAGTTAGCCGTTACAGACTATCACAGTCCCTTCATTCCACCTTTAACTTGGGGGAGGTATCCCTCAACGTGAACCTGGAGGGGCATTGCGCGGACGTCTGAGCTGGGCAGGGGCGGTTCTGGTGGTGGTGGGGCTCGCGGCGTGCCGCGAGGTGCCGCCGCCTCCGGCTGCTTCGGCGGCGCGCGGCGGGCTCAATCGGGCCGACGAGCTGCTGCTCGCGGCGGCGAACATCGCGCTGCCGCCGCCGGACGTGAAGCCGGCCGATCTGCCGGAGCCGAACTCGAAGGGGGCCCAGCTTTTGGGCCAGTTCTGCGCGCAATGCCACAACCTGCCGACGCCGGCGATGCACAGCGCGACCGACTGGCCCAGCATCGCGCGCCGGATGTGGCTGCGGATGGAGTGGCTGCCGCCCACGCTCGGCGTCAAGGTCCCGGCGATGGCCGAGCGCTTCGCGATGCTCGATTATCTGACCGCGAACGCGCTCAAGGTCAGCGCCGCCAATCTGCCGAAGGGGCCGGGCCGAGAGACGTTCGAGCTGGTGTGCAGTCGCTGCCACGCGCTGCCCGATCCCCGGGTGCATTCACCGGTGGACTGGCCCGCGGTGTTCTCACGAATGCAGCAGAACATGGAACGCATGAAGGTCGCGCCGCTCACGCGGTCGCAAACGTCGGATATCCTGCTCTACCTACAATCGACCGGACGCTAGGAGTCCGGGGAGCGAGTCTATGAAACTGGGCCATCTGGTTGTCGCCGTTGCCGCTGTCATCGCGTTCGGGGCCTGTACGGACGAGAAGCTCGTGTACGTCAATCGTCCCTTCAACCCGCCCCCTGATACGCTCAACGGGTTCCTCGGCTACTTCGATGTCGCCACGCAGCAAACCACCTGCGGCAACTGCCACGTCGAAAAACAAGGCGAGTGGCCGACCACCAAACACGCTCAGGCGTGGGCCAACCTGCAGGCGCTGCCGCAACCGGCGGACAAGAGTTCCTGCGTTGGCTGTCACACGGTGAGCGAGAATGGCAATCTCGCCCCGAGCCCGTCCGGTTACAGCTTGGTGAAGGACGCGGCGTATCACGACGTGCAGTGTGAGAGCTGCCACGGCCCCGGCTTCGACCACGCGTCCGTTCCTGGCACGGCGAACGGGCCCCTGGCGAGCATTCACGTCGACACCACCAAGAACCCCGCCGTCGCGTCGGCCGTCGGCTCGTGCGCTGCGTGCCACCAGGATACGCACCATCCGCAATGGGAGGAGTGGCGGCAATCGATTCATGCGAACATGGGACGCCACAACGATGAGGAATTGTGTCTGCAGTGCCACTCGGGCCAGGGCGCGCTGGCGGCCTGGGGCGTCACGAGCAGCTACAAGGAAATGAATGCGATAAACGAGGGCATCACCTGCGCCGTCTGCCACGACCCGCACGACAACACCAATCCGGGGCAGCTGCGGTACCCGCTCGCGACGAGCGATCGTCAGAACCAGCTGTGCATGAAGTGCCACTGGCGGCGCACGGAACCGATAATCCTAGACTCGACCCGGGCGAAGGATGACCCCGCCGGCTTTAGCGGCAGCAACTCGCCGCACGCACCCCAGGGAGCCGTCCTGCTGGCCGAGGCAGGGTATCAAAACGATACCTACCTCGATCCGGCCGTGAAAT
>JBGPOM010000110.1:0-6294 GCA_041488075.1 Gemmatimonadota bacterium | reverse complement strand
GTGCTCGACCAGTGCGCGTTGCCGGAGGCGCAGATCGAGCGCGACCTGGAGAGCGCGGAGGCGGTCGCCGACGCGATCCGCCACCTCCAAGTCCGCGGCGCGCCGTTGATCGGCATCGCTGCCGCGATGGGACTCGTCGCCGGCACGCGGGAGTTGCGGGGGGCGGCGCGGGAGACCTTTCTGGCGCGCCTGGCCAACCTGGTCGAGCTGCTCGGCGCCGCCCGCCCGACGGCGGTGAACCTGCGCTGGGCGCTCCAGCGAATGGCGCGCGTCGCGACCGCCACGCCCGGCGACGGCTCGGCCCTGTGGGAACGGCTCCACGCCGAGGCGACCGCGATCTGGGAAGAAGACCGCGCGATGTGCCGGCGCATCGGCGAGCACGGTCTGGCGCTCGTCCCCGACGGCGCCAATGTCCTGACCCATTGCAACGCCGGGGCGCTCGCAACGGGCGGCATCGGCACGGCGCTCGCGCCCATCTATCTGGCCCACGCCCAGGGCCGGAAGGTGCACGTGTACGTGGACGAGACGCGGCCCGTCTTGCAGGGGGCGCGGCTCACCGCGTGGGAGCTAATGCACGCGGGGATCCCCTGCACGCTGATCACCGACGCAGCGGCGGGGGCGCTAATGCGCCAGGCCAAGGTAGACGTGGTGCTCGTCGGAGCCGATCGCATCTGCGTCAACGGCGACTTCGCGAACAAGATCGGCACCTACGGCCTCGCCGTACTCGCCCGCCACCACGGCGTGCCGTTCTACTGCTGCGCGCCGTCGTCGACGATCGATGCGAGCCTGGCCGATGGCGACGCGATCCCGATCGAGCAGCGGCCGGCTGACGAGGTGACGACCATCGCCGGCCGGCCCGTGGCGCCGGTGGGCGCGGCGGCGCTCAACCCCGCCTTCGACGTGACGCCGGCGCGGTACGTGACGGGGTACGTCACCGATCGCGGGCTGGTGCAGCCGCCGTTCGGGGGGTGAAGCGGCGCGCCTTCACCTTCCCGATTCCGCCACTGAGGCGGTGCACGAGCCGAGGGGAGGGTGAATCGGTTAGGTGCGCCGGCGCCTGGCGCTCATTCGGCGTACGCGTCGACATCCAGATGTCGTTGCCACCAAGACCCCCCGGCCGATTGGACGAGGCGCGTGGGAATGGCCTGGTGCAGCGACCAGGGTTGCGTTGCCTCACGGGAACGCGACCGCTGTGGGGACGACGGAGTAGCCGGTCGTGCCGTCGCCCAGCTGGCCGTTGCCGTTCCAGCCCCAGCAGTACGCCTGGCCATTCGTGGTCACGCCACAGGTGTGATAGACACCCCCGCTCAGCACAGCGAACGTGAGGCCCCCGGCGACCGCCGTGGGGACGAGCCGCCCCGTGGCCGTGCCATCGCCCAGCTGTCCGCCGAGGCCCCAGCCCCAGCAGTACGCCGCGGCGCTCCTGGCCACACCGCAGGTGTGCGCGTAACCCGCGCTCAGCGCGGCGAACGTCAGGCCCCCGGCCACCGCCGTGGGGACGAGCCGACCGGTGGTCGTGCTGTCGCCCAGCTGGCCGTTGCCATTCCAGCCCCAGCAGTACGCCTGGCCGCTCGTGGTCACGCCGCAGGTATACTCCTCGCCCCCCGCGCTCACCGCGGCGAACGTGAGGTCCCCGGCGACGGGCGTGGGGACGACCGAGTACCCGATCGTGCCGTCGCCCAACTCGCCTTCGTTATTGTAGCCCCAGCAGTACGCTTGGCCACTCGTGGTCACGCCGCAGGTGTGGAAGTCACCCGCGCTCAGCGTGGCGAACGTCAGGCCGCCAGCCACCGGCACGGGGACGGTGCTGCAGGCGGTACCTAGCTCGACGGGGCACACCTCCGGCCCGTATTCCGTCCCGATGCCCAGCTGGCCGGCCCAATTGACGCCCCAGCAGTACGCTGCGCCGGCCGTGGTCACGCCGCAGGTGTGACTCCCACCCGCGCTCACCACGGCGAACGTGAGGTCCCCTGCGACTCGTGTAGGCACGAGCCGATTGTCAATTGTGCCGTCGCCCAGCTCGCCTTCCCCGTTCCAGCCCCAGCAGTACGCCACGCCGCTCGTGGTCACGCCACAGGTGTAAAAGAGCCCCCCGCTCAGGGCAGCGAACGTGAGGCCACCGGCGACCGGTGTGGGGACAGGTTGACTGAAACTGTGACTCGTGCCGTTGCCCAACTCCCCATAATAGTTGTCGCCCCAGCAGTACGCCTGGCCCGACGCCCTGAGGGCACACGAATGCCAGTCACCGGCGGCCACCATCACGATGTCGCTGGCGCCCGAGTTCACGGTGAGGGTGAGCGCTGTCGAGCGATTGCCGGCGCTCCCGGTGCCGTCCACCGTCAGGTTGTAGACCCCGGGAGGCACCGAGGCCGCGACGCTCACGGTGAGGGCGGCGCTGGTCTCCGTAGGGGCCGCCGGAGTGAACGACCCGGTGATGCCGGCCGGCGCGTTGCCCAAACTCAAGGTCACCGCGTCGGTGAAGTTAGTACGGGTGATGGTGACCGTCGTGCTGCCACTGGCGCCCCGGCGGATCGAGCGCTCCGCCGGATCGAGCGACAGCGCGTAGTCCGTGGCCGCGCTCACGGTGAGGGTGAGGGGCGTCGAGCGGTCGCCCGGGGTCCCGGTGCCGGCTACCGTCAAGCTGTAGACCCCGGGCGCCACCGCGGCCCCCACGCTCAGCGTGAGGATGCTGCTGGTCCCTGTAGGAGCTGCCGAAGTGAACGACCCGGTGACCCCGGCGGGTGCGTTGCCCAGACTCAAGGTCACGGCGCCGGTGAAATCGGTGCGGGTGAGGGTGACTGTCGTGGGGCCGTTCGCCCCCTGGACGATCGTGAGCGCCGCCGGCGCGAGCGTGAGCGTGTAGTCCGCGGCCGGCCCGGTGCCGCCGTCCGTGCAGCCAGCCGCTACCGCCATCCCGGCAACCAAAATCAGACCATGGCTGATCCAGTGCTTCGCAACGGAGTGACCCAAGATCCTTCGCATCACGTGCTCCTTTTCCGGATCGATCGCGATCACCAACGAGTTCGACGGCTCGGTGTGGCTTGGCGGTCCACCTGCCCCGCCGGTCATGGAACCAAGATTGAACTCCTGAGATGGAAGCGGCGCACAGGGCGCATACAGCCGCCTCTACGGACCAGCGTCCTTCGTGTGAGGGCAGCGCACCCATCTCCTTCACCCAGAGTGACTTGACGATCCCGATGCGTGCGGCGCCACCGCGGTAATCGCTCTGGCACAGCGTGGGGGCTAAGTTAGGACGCAGGGATGAGGGCCCGATCAAAAGCGGCTCAAACGAGGCCCGATGATCGAACTCAGGACGCTCGGCGGACTCTCCGTCGCGCGCGACGGCGCGCCCGGGTCGGGTACCGCCTCGCAGCGCAAGACGCTCGCGCTGCTCGGTTTGCTCGCCGCTGGAGGCGACAAAGGCGTGAGTCGCGACAAGCTCATCGCCTTCCTCTGGCCGGAGAGCGACGCCGACCACGGGCGCAACCTCCTCAATCAGGCCTGTTACGCACTGCGCCGGGATTTGCAAACCCACGAGCTGTTCCTGGGTGCTACGGAGTTGCGCCTGAATCCCGCCGTCCTTTCCAGCGACCTCCATTTGTTCGAAGCCGCGATCGCGCGCGCCGACCTGACGGGCGCCGTCGCGGCTTACGCCGGGCCGTTTCTCGATGGCTTCTATCTCGGGGACGCTCCCGAATTCGAGCGCTGGGTGGAGAGCGAGCGTGCGCGGCTGGCAAAGCGGTGCGGCGACGCGCTCGAGGCGCTCGCGACCGAAGCGGCGCGCGGCGGTGACGATCGGGCCGCCGTTGGACGGTGGCGTCGCCTCGCCGAGCTTGACCCGCTGAGCTCGCGGGCCGCACTGGGTCTGATGCAGGCGCTGGACGACGCGGGCGAGCGGGCCGAAGCGGTGGAGCACGGCCGGTGGTACGAGGCGTTCGTGCGGCGCGAGCTCGAGGTGGAGCCGGCGGCGGAGGTGATCGCGCTGACGAAGCGCCTGCACCACCAGACGGGCGAAGGGGGGCGGCGGAGCCAGGAGCCGCCCGCCGGAGTTCGCCCGTCTGGCACCCCGAGCGCGGTTCTTCGGCGAGCTCGGCCGGCGACGATAGTGGTTGCCGTCACAGGCCTCCTGGCGGTGATCGCCATTGCTGCAGCGATCGGCCTGCGAGGGCGTGACCGATCCCCGCTCCTGGCCGTCGGCGCCATCCGAGATTACGCGGGCGCGGACACTGCGGGTGTGGCACCGACATTGGCCGAGATGCTCGCGACCAACCTGGCGCGCGTGCGCGAAATCCACGTGTTGAGCACGGCGCGGATCTACGAGCTCCTGGGCCCCACGCGGGGAAGAGGTCGGGAACGCTTGGCGATGCAGGAAGCGGCGCGAGCAGCGCGGGCCACCCAGCTCCTCGAAGGCGTACTGTATCGTCGGCCCACGGGCTCACTGCGCCTGGAGCTGCAACGCATCGACCTGCAGACCGGTGTCGTATTGCAGGCCTACACCGTCGAGGGCCCCGATGCCTTTGTAGTCACCGACTCCGCGACCGCCGTTGTCGCAGCCGGCTTTCGGGTGAACGCCGACACCATGCGGATCGCCGACGTCACGACCCGCTCGCTCGCCGCGTATCGGCTGTACGTCGCAGGGCTGCGGGCTTTCTACCGAGAAGAGGACCCGCCAGGGGCGAATCGCCTGTTCGAGGCTGCGTTGGCCGAGGACTCGGGCTTCGCGATGGCCGCCTACTACGCCGGGATCATCAACCCGATTCTCTCGGGGCCCAAGTCCCACTTGGCGCAGGCCGTGCGCTTGGCAGCCCACGCCTCCGACCGCGAGCGGCTCCTGATTCGCGGGGCGTGGGCCCGCGAGAATGGCGATCCGGCGGATCTGGCGATCGCGGAGACGCTCGCGATCCGCTATCCGGCCGAGCCGGATGGGCACTACCTCCTCGGCATCGCGCGCATGTGGCGCGGCGATTTCCTCGGCGCCGTCGCGGCGCTCCGGGTGGTGGCCGCGATGGACTCGCTCGGGCTCCGAGATGTGACGGTCCGATGCCGCGGATGCGAGGCGATGGGGAACATCGTCGGCGCCTATGGCATGGCCGACTCTCTTCCCGCAGCCGAGCGCGCAGCGCGCGAACTCCTCGTTGTGCAGCCCCGTTCAAGTGGGGCGTGGGCGGCGCTGGCGGTGACGCTCGAGCACGCCGGTCGCTTCGACGAGGCACTCGCCGCGTACGACTCCGTCATGCGGCTCTCCCCGCGTGCGACCGACGACATAGTCTTCCGCGTGGAGATCGCCATTCGGCGAGGTGACTTCCCTGATATCGAGGCCCTGCTTGGACCAAGAAAGCTGTACACGACTCCGGCGCGGCGGTGGGAAGCGTTGTGGTGGGGATCTACCAGCCTTCGAAATCAAGGACGACTGCGGGAAGCCCTTGGGCTCGCCCGGGCCATGCGCGCAATGGAGCATGACTCGGCGACTTCGTCGCGCGGCCCCCCGTACGGCTCGAGCCTCGTCGCAGCCCAGGTCTTGTTTGAGATGGGCCGTGGGCGTGAGGCCGCAGCGCTATTCGACTCGCTGGCGTCGTCCTACGTCGACGATGACCTCGTGCGTAGTCGGCGCGCGCGGCGCCTCTGCTGGACGCTGACCCACCGCGCGACCGCGCTCGCGGCCGCCGGGGACACAGCGCCGCTCCAGCGCCTCGCGGATAGCCTTGAGATACTCGGCCAGCAGAGTTCCTACGGGCGCGACCGCCGGCTGCACCACTACATCCGTGGCCTTCTCCTCAGGGCGCGCGGCCGCGCGGCGGACGCCGTCACGGAGTTCCGGCTGGCGGTGTTCTCACTGACGTACGGCTATACGCGGACCAACCTTGAGCTTGCACGCACGCTGATGGCTATCGGCCGCCCGCGCGAGGCGATCGCGATCCTGCAGCCGGCGTTCCGCGGGCCGCTCGACGCTTCCAACCTCTATGTCACCCATTCCGAGCTGCACGAGATACTGGCCCGGGCGTTTGACGCCGCCGGCCAGCGGGACAGTGCCATAGCGCACTACCGCTGGGCCGTCGCCGCGTGGCGGAATGCGGACCCCGAGTTCCGGCCGCGGCTCGACGCGGCCACACGCCGCCTAATGCAGCTGGCAGGGCGGTAAGTCCTCTCGGATGAGCGCCGTCCGCACGGTCGGTTGGGGGGGGGGGCGCGCCTCAGCCGATACAGCAGGCTGGAGCATGCCTTGGGGAACGTGGTATATATAGAGCATGAACGCCGGAACGAAGTTCGCAATGGGCGCGGTCCTGATCGTCGGAT
>JBGPOM010000109.1:0-6381 GCA_041488075.1 Gemmatimonadota bacterium | reverse complement strand
CTACCCCCAGTACATCGTTCCCCTCTCCGAGTCGTCGATCGACCTGATCTTCGCGCCGGCCTACGGGTCGAACAAGAAGAACGCCACCGACATCCGGCTCGCCATCGACGCGCTCGAGCTGGTGTTCACGCGGCCGGAGATCGGCACCTTCATCCTGCTGTCGGGCGACTCCGACTTCTCCTCCCTCGTGCTGAAGCTCAAGGAATACGGCAAGTACGTGATCGGCGTGGGGATCCGGGAGTCGTCGAGCGACCTGCTGATCCAGAACTGCGACGAGTACTACTCCTACAATGAGCTCGCCGGCTTCACCAAGGAGAGCGACGTGGAGTACGTGCGCCGCGATCCCTGGGAGCTGGTCGTCGAGGCGGTGAAGCAGATGACGGCGCACAACGACGTCATGCGCTCCGACCGCTTGAAGCAGGTGATGCAGGAGATCGATCCCAACTTCGACGAGAAAGATGCGGGCTTCTCCCGCTTCAGCAAGTTCGTGATCGAGGCCGCCCATCGCGGGTTGATTGCGCTGACCCGGCTCGACAACGGCCAGTACGAGATCGCGCTCGGCCCGCAGGTGGTGGGCGCGCTGGCGCAGCCGGCGCTCGGCAGTCTTGCTGCTCCCGAACGCGCCCCACGGGACCGCGAGCGGGAAGGGCGCGGCCGGCGCGGGGGACGCGGCGGAGGACGGAGTCGTGAGGAGCGGGAGCGTCGTGAGGCGCCTGCCGAGCCGGCCGCCGCCGTCTCCACCTCCCCCGCTGCCGATGCCGCCGATGCCGCCGCCGAGCGCAAGAGTGGCTTCTCGTTCGGCGAAGCCTTCGGCCTGCTGAAGCAGGCGATCGGCCGCATGGGAGGCGAGGAGCGGCCGGTGAGTGCCGAGGAGCTGCGCGACGCGATGGCCGAGATCAAGAGCGACGCGCCGCCGCTCGAGACCGCACAGGTCCAGAAGCTGCTGCGCCAGGCGCACGACAAGGAAATGATCGACCTGGCGAAGGAGGACGAGGGCTACACGGTGAAGCTGCGAGCCGAAGCCGTCCCCCTGCCGTCCGCGCCCGCAGCGCCTGCAGCGCCCGTGGCGCCCGCGGCGCCCGTGATCGATGAGGACGATATCCCGATGCCGGCGTCCTCAGCGCCGCCACCGCCCTACAGCGCTCCACCGGCCTCACCGGGAGGCATGCCGGCGCGCAGCGCGCGCTTCCGCCGCGGCTCGCGCGGGCCCCGCGTGGCTCCGCCCGACATCGCGAAGATCGGGGTCGTCGAAGTGGATCCGAACTTCCGGCCGCGCATCGACCTCGTGCCACCCACCCCGAAGCCGCCGATCGTTCCGCTCACGTCTGAGCCGGCGACCGGCGAGGGCCGGCGGGGGGCCGGCCGCGGTGGTCGGGGTCGCGCACCCGCTGGTGAGCGCGAGGAGCGCGGCGAGCGGGGCGAGCGCGGCGGCCGCAGCCGGCGTGGCGGGCGTGGCCGGGCGCGTGGTGGACGTGGTAGCAGCGGTGGAGGGCGGGACCGCGAAGCGCCCGACAGCGTCCACCCGATGGTGGAAGAGCGTCCCGCATCGCGCTCCGAGCCGCAGCCGCCACCTGCCTCTCCCGCGCCTCCGCGCCCCCGCGCGCCGGAGCCTGAAGCCGATGGCGAATCGTTCTGGTCCAAGGTGAAGCGCGGGCTGACGGGCGGGGCGTGACGGTGCCGGTGGCGGGCAGGTCTCTGCCCGCCACGTTCTACGCGCGACCGACGGTGGAGGTCGCGCGTCGGCTTTTGGGCCACATTCTCGTCAGCGACGTGGGCGGCGCGCGCCGGCGCACCGCTGGGCGCATCGTCGAGGTCGAAGCCTACGTCGGCCCGCACGATCCCGCCTGCCACGCCTACGGCCGCCGCCGCACGGCCCGCACCGAGGCGCTGTACGGCCCACCGGGGACGGCCTACGTCTACTTCACGTATGGGATGCATTGGTGCCTGAACGCCGTCACCGAGGCCGAGGGCTACCCCGCCGCGGTGTTGATCCGGGCGCTCGAGCCGATCGCGGGGCTCGAGACGATGCGGCGCCGGCGGGGCGGAATGGGCGTCCCTGACCGCCGTCTCTGTGCCGGCCCCGCCCGGCTGTGCGAGGCGCTGGACGTGACGGGCGCGCTCAACGGCGCGTCTCTCTCTCTGGCGCGGGGAGCGCTGCGGGTGGTGCGGAGCCGCGCGCGGAGCAGCGCCGTCGTGGTCGCCGGGCCGCGCGTGGGCATCGCCCGCGCGACCGATTGGCCGCTCCGCTTCTACTACGAAGACTCGCCCTGGATCTCCCGCTAGGATTGCGGCTGCTTAGTGTCGCTCGGTGATGCCTTCCTTGGAGGTGCCCAGGCTGTAGCGGATGCCGCCCTGGAGCGTGTGCGTGTTGCTCTCGATCAGGAACCCGGGGGCGCTGGACGTGATCAGGTATTGGGCGAACACGTTCAGCTTGGTCGAGTAGTTGACCTGTAGGCCCCCCATCAACCAGAAGAAGGCCTTGCTCGACGCGTCATGGGCCCGGTCCGCGGCCTCGACCGCCTCCGATAGGAGAGTGCAGCTCGAGCAGTCCACGGTGGGATTCAACACCTGCATCAGCGCGAACCCGCCGCCCGCGAACGGCTCGATGATTTTCTGCGTGGGGAAGGCGAGCACGCCGAACATGATGCGGCGCACGTCGTGGAAGGTCACGTCGCGGAAGCCCGGCCCCACCGACGAGGTCGACGAGTTAGGATCGAGGATCACCGCCTGCGCGTCCGAGAGGAAGATCGCCTGCTCGAAGGCGACGTACAGCGCCGTGCGGCGCGCGGTAATCAGCCAGTGGCCGCCGACGATGGGGTCGTAGTAGAACGGCTGGACGTTGGTCTTGGAGACGAAGGCGCCGCCCTGCGCGCCCCAATACCACTGGTACTGCCTGCTGAAGCCCTGCCCCTGCCGCGGGGGAATGAAGAAGTACGAAGCCCCCACGGATCCCTGCACCTGGCCGGTCCACGTGCCCCGTGGAGTCGGATTCATTGGATCGCGATTGCCCCTGCCGTACAGGGCCCTGGCGTCCAGCCGGAGGGCGAGGTGCGGGCTGACGAACAACTTCGCCCCGACACCTCCATTGAACATGTTGTCGGTGAACGAATAGGGCGGGTCCGGGCCGAAGACGACGCGCGAGTAGCCCCCCGAGGCGAATACGGCCGCGCGGTCGCCCATCGGGAAGCCTAGGACCAGGCTCGCTCCGACGATCGAGGCGTGCACGGCCTGCAGGCCGGCCGTGTCGGTCGTGGACACGTAGTCGCCCGTGACCTCGATGCCGAGCCGGTCGCTCCACGCGTAACCGATGCGTGCGCCGCCGCCGGCAGCATTCTTGAGGAAGAAGAGGTGGTCGAAGCGCCAGTACGAGCCGAACCCGCCGAACTCGATCTGTTCGGATCGCTGCGCCGCCAGGGGGGCCGCAGCTGCCGCTACGACGACGATGCCCGCAAGGAGATGGACCAACCGCTTCATCGGACTTCCTCCCACGGCCTCCCTTAGGGGGCCGCCAACAGGACCGCGTTGAAGAGCAGCTTGAAGGTGCCGTGCGTCTGGCCCCGGAACTGCGGCCGAAACCCGAACAGAATCACCCGCCCGCTGCCGACAGGCACCTCGACCAGCGCCGCTTGCCCCTCGAGCCGCTCCTGAAAGCGCGCGTACCCGGAGCGCAGGGGCTCGGCGGGATACGTGGCCAGCGCCCGGGCCGTGCCCGAGACGGTGAAGGCGGCGCTGTTCTCGAAGTAGATCTGGAGGGAGTCGGGTACCCCGACCGTGACCGGGGACCCCCGCACCCCCCCCAAAGCCACACCGAAAATAGAGCCTGGGGCGTAAAAACGCGAGACCTGAGGACCCGATGCCTCGCCAGCTAGGATGTTGACGACAGGGAGGTTAAGCCTCGAAATCGCGAAACTACTTGAACCATCGAGGCAGACGAGGGTCCCCCCACCCCGAACGAACTCCGAAACGGCACCTGCACCCGCCTCCCCCATCCCACCTGCGTATTGCAGTGGAATGCGACTCGAGTCGACGCCCTGTAGCAGGCCCCGCTCGCTCTCGTCCGGGAGTACGAGTACGTCGAACCGCTGCCGCAGCTTCCCTTGTCGCAGGTCGCGGTCGTGAACTGTCGTATAAGTGATCCCATACTGCTCGAAAACCCAGCGCGTCCACCCCTCGTCGATGTTGCCGGTCCACGGTTGATACAACGCGATGCGCGGCAGCTGTCGCACCGTCTTGCCTCGCACCGGCGCCGCCGGCACCGCCGTCACCATGAACCTGTGGAGTGCGGCGTGCTCGGCGAGAATCGGCCGCGCGCGCGGGCCCCGGACGACGAGGCTGTCGCCCGCGATCGTCACCGTCTGACCGGCGGCGAGCAGGGCAGCCACGGCGCGCGACTCGGCGTTCGTGCGATTCCGCAACACGAACATCTCCCCCGTCCGCTCGATGCGGCCCGGCACCGGCACGACGCTGTCGACCTTCACCAGGTTGGCCGCGAACGGCGCGTCCACCACCTCCGCCCGGACGCCCATCGTGAGCGGTAGCGTCCATCCCGCGACGTCGTAAGGGGGCCGGTCGTTTACCGGCGTGTAATGCTGGACTTCGAGCAGGTCCTTGGCATGGGCCCGGAACGGCTGGGCCATCGGGACGACCAGCGATCCCGCCGGGTAGGTTCGGGCTCCGGCCTCGAACGGCTCCACGGCGCGCCATACCTCGACGCTCCCCGCCAGCAGCACGTTCGCTAGGCCGGCCCACGCTTCGGGATCCCGCTGCGCTGGCGGCGGCGGGAAGACGTACGCGAAGGGATGGCCTTCTCTCCCGGCCTCGATCTGACGGCGGCCGAGCGACACGAACCGGTCGAGAAACTCGCCCCGCTCCCGCGCCGCGAGTCGCACCAACGCCTCCGAGGCGACCAGTTCGTAGCGCACGATGTCGCCCAATCGCCAGGTGCCCCCGGGCCAGGGCCCCGGGTAGTTCACGCCGCGGGGCGGTTGGCGCACCGAGTCGGGGGCGAGGGTGAGGGGGGAGGCGAGTCGCGCGCTCGCCGCCTCCGAGAGGATGCCGATCATGTTGTGCCGTGTCGGCGTGGAGCGGAACCCGCCGTGCCACCACAGGTCGTAGCTCATCTGGTGTGCGACGCCGGTCAATCCGGCGTCGTAGAGAGCGGCGGCCATCTGGGCGCCGACGAGGTTCATCCCGGCGACGAGGGCTGGATCGAGATTCGGGTTGACGGGATCCTGGAACGGCGGGACGAAGAGCCGCACGCCGTTCTGCCCCATCTGATGCACGTCATAGACGACTTCGGGAAACCACTCAGTGTAGAGCATCCGCGTGACGAGCCGCGTCTCCGCCTGCGTCACCATGAACCAGTCGCGGTTGTTGTCGTGGCCCACGTACTTGTGGTACAGCCAGGGGAGCGGGCCGCCCTCGTAGCGCGTTCCCTTGTAGCGGCGATACCACGACACCACGGTGTCCAGGCCGTCGGGGTTCATCGACGGGATCATCAGGACGACGAGCGAGTCGAGCAGCCGCGTGAGGGCCGGCTCGGTGGCGAGCCGGTAGGCCAGGGTCATCCCCATCTGGCTCGACGCGACCTCGGTCGAGTGGATGTTGTTGCTGATCAGGATCACCGCGGGCTGCGTGGTGCGCAGCTCCGCGAGCAGCGCGTCGGTCAAGAGACGCGGGTCGGCGAGGAGCTTCTGCCCGCGCTTGATCGCCGCGAGCCGCGCCTGGTTCGCGGGCGACGTGATGGTGAGCAGGAGGAACGGCCGGCCTTCCGTCGTGCGGCCCAGCGTGTCGACGCGGACGTACGGGCTGTGTTGGGCCAGGCCGTTCATGTACGTCGCGACCTGGGTCCAGTCGGCCAACAGGGAATCGGTGCCGGGCTCGAAGCCGAGGCTCGCCGCCGGTGACTGGAGGAGCGCGAGCAGCAATAGGGTCATCAGATCAACCCCAGTTTGGCGCCCACTTTCTTGAACGCGCGCAGCGCGAAGTCGAGGTCGGCGCGGGTGTGCGCCGCCGACAGCTGGCAGCGCACGCGCGCATGTCCTTGTGGGACAATGGGATGCCCAAACCCGGTCACGAATACGCCTTCAGCCAGCAGCAGCTCGCTCATCTGGATGGCCTTGGCGGTTTCGCCCAGGATCACCGGCACGATCGGCGTCTCGCCGGCGAGGGGCTTGAAGCCCAGCGCCATCAGCTGCTCGCGGAAGTAGCGCGCGTTCTGGTGGAGCTGGGTGACGAGCTCGGGATGGCGCTCGACGTGGCGCACGGCGGCGAGGGCGCTGCCCGCGACGGTGGGGGGCAGTGCGTTGCTGAACAACTGGGGTCGCGAGCGCTGGGTGAGGTAGTCGGCGAGCGCGGCGGGGCCGGCTGCGAACCCTCCGG
>JBGPOM010000108.1:0-6422 GCA_041488075.1 Gemmatimonadota bacterium | reverse complement strand
ATCGTATTGTAGATCGGTATGATCGACGCCCATCCCGGCTTGCCGGCCTTCTCGAAGATCTTCCACATCGTCGCGATGTAGAACACGATGACCGCGAGGCAGATGATCCAGAACAGGGCGCCAGGGGCGTATTGGTCCTGCATGAGGATCTCCGGTGGGGGTTTCAACAAGATACGTTACGCCTCGGTGAGCCGCTTATAGTGCGACAGATGCCGCAGCGCCGCCGCCTTCTTCCCTTGCTTCTCGTATAGTCGCGCCAGGTTGTAGTGCGCGTCGGCCAGCCGCGGGTCGGCCGCGAGCGCGATGCGGTAGGCGTCCACCGCGTCCGCCGGCCGGCGCAGGTCCTCGAGGGCGATGCCAAGATTGAACGCCGCGGTGGCGTGGCCCGGCGCCGCCGCCAGCGCCTGCCGGTAATGCCGCTCCGCCTCCGCCGCCCGGCCGTCCTCGTGCAGCAGCCGGCCGAGGTTTACGTGAGCGTCGGCGTGGTGGGCGTCCAGCTCCAGCGCGCGCCGGTAGGCGTCCCGCGCCTCTTCGGGGTCCACCGCCTCGAGCTCGAGCCCCATCTCGTACCAATCGGACGCGGAGTGATCTTCCGCTGACTCGCGCGCCACCTTGGCCGCGCGCCGCGCCACCGGCGCGGCCCGCGTCACGAGATCCGACACCGCGAAGTCGAGCTGGGTCTGCCCCGACTCGGGACTCCAGGTGGACTCCCCGTCGCTTACGAGGATGCGGGCCCCCTCGGTGGTGATCCGGAGCTCCGCGAGGGAGCGGCCGCGCGGCAGGTCGGCGCGCAGCTTCTGTAAGGCGCGGCGGATGCGGCGGGCGGGGATGCGGGCCGCCACGAGCCCTTTGGCGGTGCGCAGCACGACGAGGTCCTGGAAGGTGAAGCGCAGCTCACCGCGGGTGCGGCGCCGAGGGGCGAACTCCCGCACCTGCGCGACGCTCATTCCCAGTATGCGGGCGACGTCCTTGGTGGTGTAGCCTCCCCGCTTCAACGGCCTCCCGCCGCTTTACGCTTCGGCGCCGCCTTGGCTTCCACGCGCTTCGCCGGCTTGCGCTCCGCCGCGCCTTTCCCGCCTTTCAGGCTCGCCTTCAGCGCTTCCATCAGATCGATGATCTGCGTCTTGGGCGCCTCGGTCGGCTCCTCGGTGATCTCGTGGCCCTCGACCTTCTGCTGGATCTGGTCCAGGATCCGCCGGCGCACGTTGTCCTTGTACGCCTGCGGCCGGAACTCCTCCGACGTTCCCTGATCGATGAACTTGATGGCCATGTCCAGCTCAGCCTTCTTGACCTCGGTCTTGGGGATCGGCACCTCGGCGATCGAGCGCAGCTCCTCCGGGTACCTGAGCTGCTCCATCGCCAGCCCTCCGTCCATCGGGCGCACGAGGATGAGGTACTGCTTGCCGCGTGCCGCCCACTGGCCCAGGGCCACGCGGCGGGTCTTCTTGAGCGCCTCCGACAGCAGCTTGTAGGCCCGCTCGCCGCCCTTGTCGGGGCCCAGGAAGTACGTCTTGTCGGTGTAGATGCGGTCCACCTGGTCCGCCGGCAGGAACTCCGTGATCTCGATCGCCCCGGTGCCCCGTGGCTCCTCCAGCGTCTTCAATTCTTCGATCGTGAAGAGGACGTAGTGGCCTTTCGTGAACTCGTACCCCTTGATCATGTCCTCCTTCTCGACCTTCTCGCCGTCCTTGGAGCAGACGTACTGCTGCTTCAGGCGGGCCCCATCCTTCTTGTGGAGCCAGTTGAACGAGATGTTCGCAGACGACTCACCGGCCGAGAACAGCTTGACCGGGACCGAGACGAGGCCGAAGGACACCGTGGCGGAACCGATGGAATGAGCGCTCATAAGGGGCTATGATACGAACCCGCGCCCATGCCCGCAAACCGTAAAGGTCCTGACCCGCTAAGCGCCTATCGCGCCAAGCGTTCGCTCGACCGCACCCCCGAGCCGGGGGCGCGGCCGGCGGCCCCAACGCCCAAGGCGGGGGGCCTCTTCATCGTCCACATGCACGCCGCGACCCGCCTGCACTGGGACCTGCGTCTCGAAATGGAAGGGGTGCTCCGGTCGTGGGCGGTGCCCAAAGGGCCGTCCGCCAACCGCGCCGACAAGCGCCTAGCGGTCAACGTGGAGGATCACCCCATCGAGTACGGCGACTTCGAGGGGATCATCCCGGAGGGGAACTACGGCGCCGGCGCGGTGATCGTGTGGGACCGCGGGGTGTGGGTGCCGCTGGAGGATCCGTTCGAGGGCTTCAAGAAAGGCAAGCTCCTCTTCGAGCTGAAGGGCTACAAGCTGCGCGGCAAGTGGACCCTCGTGAAGCTCAAGAAGGGCGTCAAGGAATGGCTATTGATCAAGGAGAAGGACGAGTACGTGTCCGACGCGGCTTATTCCGACGAGTCGGTGCTCTCGGGAATGACGGTCGAGGAGCTGCGCAGCGCGAAGGACCGTGCGGAACCCATCAAGAAGGAACTGTCGAAGCTCGGCGCGCCGCAGCGCGCCGTGCGGGTCTCGGGCACCGAGCTGATGCTCGCCGAGACGCGCGAGCAGCCATTCTCGAAGGCGGGATGGCTGTTCGAGCTGAAGCTCGACGGCTACCGGCTGCGCGCCGCGCGCGAGGACGGTCGGGCGTTGCTCGTCTCCCGCAACGGCCACGACCTGACTGCCGCCTTCCCCGAGATCGCGCGCGCCGTGGCGGCCCTGCCGTACGAGGGGCTGATCCTGGACGGCGAGCTCGTCGTGGCGGACGACGCGGGGCGGCCGAGCTTCTCCCGGCTCCAGAACCGTGCCAAGCTGTCCCGGCTCGCGGAGGTGAAGCGCGCCGCCGTCGAAACCCCCGCCACCCTGTACGTCTTCGACCTGCTCGCCTTCGAGGGCTACGACGTGCGGCCGCTGCCGCTCCTCAAGCGCAAGGCGGTGCTCGCGAAGCTGCTGCCGCGCGCCGGGGCGCTGCGCTTCTCCGATCATTTCGAAACGCAGGGCGAGGCCCTCTACGAGCACGTCGTCCGGCTCGGTCTCGAGGGGATCATGGCGAAGAAGGCGGACTCGGTTTATCGCGGGGGGCGGTCCGCCAACTGGCTCAAGATCCGCGCTGACCGGACCGACGACTTCGTCGTGGTAGGCTACTCGAAGCCCAAGGGCTCGCGCGGCGGATTCGGCGCGCTGCACCTCGCCGGATACGAAGACGGTACGCTGACCTACGCGGGCCGGGTCGGCTCGGGGTTCGACGCCAAGCAATTGAAGGAGGTGAGCGCCGAGCTCGAGGGGGCCGTCCTGCCCACGCCGCCCTGTGAGGGCCCGCTGCCCGAGAGCAAGGATCACGTGTGGGTCGGGCCGAAGCTCGTCGTGGAGGTGCGCTACAAGGAGTGGACGCCGGACGGGGTGCTGCGCCAGCCGGTGTTCCTGCGATTCCGCGACGACAAGGAGCCGAAGGACTGCGTCATCGTGGGGCGTGGGGCGTTGGGCGAAGGGCGTGGAGAAGCGGAGCCCGAGCTGCCGGCACGCCCCACGCCCGAGGCCCCACGCCGTGAAGTTACGTTCTCCAACCTGGACAAAGTGTTCTGGCCCGACGAGCAGTACACGAAGGGCGACCTGATCGAGTACTACCGCGCGATCTCCCCGTGGCTGCTGCCCTATCTCAAGGACCGGCCCGTCGTGCTGACGCGGTTTCCCGACGGCATCAAGGGGAAGTCGTTCTTCCAGAAAGACGCGCCCGGGTTCATCCCCGAGTGGTTGCGCACCGAGCGGATGTGGAGCGAGGACACGCAGCGCGAGATCGACTATTTCGTGTGCGACAACCTGGAGTCGCTGCTCTACCTCGCGAACATGGGGACCATCCCGCTGCACGTGTGGGGCAGCCGGGCGGCGAGCCTCGAGCGGCCCGACTGGTGCATCCTGGACCTCGATCCCAAGGATGCGCCGTTCGCCAACGTCGTGAAGGTCGCGCGCACGGCGAAACAGCTGTGCGACGAAATCGAGCTCCCGGCGTTCATCAAGACGAGCGGTTCGACGGGGCTGCACGTGATGCTCCCGCTGGCCCGGCTCGTCACCTACGAACAGGCGCGTCAGCTCGGCGGCCTGCTCGCCCGCGTGATCGCGAACGAGCTGCCGGACATTGCGACGGTCACGCGTCAGGTGGGGAAGCGCGGCGGGCGCGTCTATCTCGACTACGTGCAGAACGGCCACGGGCGCCTCCTCGTGGCGCCCTTCAGCGCCCGGCCCCTTCCCGGCGCGCCCGTGTCGATGCCCCTCGCCTGGCGCGAGGTCACCCCGAAGCTCGACATCCGCAAGTTCACGATCGCCAACGCGCCCGGCCGGATGAAGAAGCTCAAGGGGGATCCGCTGCTCCCGGTGCTTGAGGTCCAGCCTGATCTGGTGCGGGCGCTCGAACGCCTACACCAGCGGCTGTAATCGTGGGCGTGCGGCTTTCTGACGCCGTTCTGGCCAGCGGGCTCGCGGCCTGCCGCTTCTGCGCGGTGCCGATGGGCGCACTCGACGGCCTCTTCGAGCAGACGACCCACCCGCGCGTCATGGAGTGGCTCGCGGGCTGTCCCGGCGGTGCCTGGCGTCAGCTGCGGCGCATCCGTTTCGTCCGCCTCGCGCGCCACCTGCTCAAGACGTTCATGCTCGCCGGCTGCGATCGGGCCGTGCTGCGGCGGATCGTCCTGGACGAGGCTGGCGCGCCGCTGCCGCCGGGAGGGTGCGTCCTGGCAGTCTGCCACACGGCGTGGGGGCACGCCGTGGTCCCGTGGGTGGCCGCGCGCCGCTTCTCTCTGGTCCTGGCCGCGCGTCGCTGGGTCCCGGAGGCCGGAGACGTGTACGTCCCACGCAGCGCGGCCGGGCTGCGGCGGATCCTGCGGCAGCTACGCGCGGGTGGCAGGGCGGCGGTCGCGGTGGACTCGTTCGCCGAGCGAGGGGGGTGTGAGGCGCGCCTCTTCGGGCTGCCTGTGCGCGTGTCGCTCGTCGCGGTGCGCCTGGCCTTTGCGGCGGGAGTCCCGCTCGTGCCCACCTGGATCGCCTATGACCGCGGCCGACTTCGTATCCGCTTCGGGAGGAGCGTGGACGTCGCACGCGGCCACTTGGAGCGGGCATTGCGACAGATGCTCGACTGCTTCGAACGCTGGATTCGGGAAGATCCAGGGGAGTGGAACGACTTGATCCCGTTCCTGCGTGGGACGGCGCGAGCCGCCGAACTAGCCGCCCGTCCCGCCGTGCCGTAGAATCCCCGCCGCACATCAACCTCAAGGCTCTATGATGCTCCTGCTCCTCGCCGCTCTGACGCTCCAGCAGCGCGACACCACGGCTCGGGACTCGCTTTCCAAGTTCCTCGAGAGCTTCACCTACCGCGCCCTGGGCCCCGCCGCGTATTCGGGGCGGGTCACCGCGATCGGCGTGCCCGCCAGCAACGAGCCGCGGCCCAAGACGTTCTTCATCGGTTCGGCGGGAGGCGGCGTCTGGAAGACGGTCAACGGCGGCGTGACCTGGCAGTCGGTCTCGAGCGGCCTGGGGAGCGAGACGGTAGGCGACCTCGCGGTCGCTCCGTCGGATTCGACCATCGTGTGGGTCGGGACCGGCGAGAAGAACAGCTTGCGGTCGCAGTACTGGGGCGACGGCGTCTACAAGTCCACCGACGGCGGACGCAATTGGACCAAGATGGGCCTCGCCGATTCGCGCGCCATCGGCCGTATCGTGATTCACCCGACGGGGCCCGATACCGTGTACGTCGCGGCGCTCGGCCACCTCTGGGGTGCAAGCAGCGAGCGCGGCGTCTACAAGACGACCGACGGCGGCAAGACGTGGACCCGCGTGCTGTTCGTCAACGACACGACCGGGTTCGTGGACCTCGAGATGGACCCGGGCGATCCGAACACCCTGTACGCCGCCGCGTGGCACCGCCTGCGCTGGGGCGGCAGCCACATGGAAGGCGTGGGCGCGGGCAGCGGGCTCTACAAGACCACCGACGGGGGCCGCACCTGGGCGAGGCTCACCGACCCGGCGAGGCCGAACGGCCTGCCGCAGGGCCGCATCGGCCGAATCGGGATCGCCATCGCGCCGCAGAACCCGAAGCTCGTGTTCGTCATGATGCAGGTGGACCGCGGCGTCACCGATCCGGCGCAGGGGCGCTTCGGCGGCGTGTTCCGCTCGAGCGACGCGGGCGCCACTTGGACGCAGGTCAACGACCTCCAGGCCATCCCGCACTACTACTACGACGAGATCTGGGTGGATGCCGCCGACAGCCAGCACGTCTTCGTGAACGCGGCGCCGCTGATGGAGAGCAAGGACGGCGGCCGGACGTTCGCGCCCGAATCGCTTTCCCGCGTGCACGGCGACCATCACGCGCTGTGGTTCGACCCACGCGACGCGGGGCACCGCATCCTGGGCAACGATGGCGGCGCGTACGTCACGTTCGACGGCGGCAAGGCCT
>JBGPOM010000107.1:0-6432 GCA_041488075.1 Gemmatimonadota bacterium | reverse complement strand
CACGGCAGCGGAATCCCGAAGAGCAGGTTCAACGCGATCGCCGAGCCGATCACCTCGGCCAGGTCACAAGCCGCGATCGCGATCTCGCAGAGTACCCAGAGGGCCAGCGACACCGGCCGCGAGTAGTGGTCGCGGCACGCCTGCGCCAGATCGCGACCGGTGACGATGCCGAGCTTCGCGGCCAGCCCCTGGAGCAGGATCGCCATGAGGTTCGAGAGCAGGATCACGCTTAGCAGCGTGTATCCGAAGCGCGCGCCCCCCGCCAGATCGGTGGCCCAATTCCCCGGGTCCATGTAGCCCACCGCCACGAGGTAGCCGGGCCCCGCAAAGGCGAGAGCCCGCTTCCACCACCCCCCCCGCACCGGAACGGTGCGGTAAACCTCCGCCAGGCTCGGCGTCAGCCGCGGATGGCGCCAGCCCGGATGCGCGGCGCTAGTCGCCATCTGGAGCAGCCTCGATCGACGTGAAGGGGTGTTCGAAGCTCAAATAGAAGAAGACGCCGCGCCCGTCGGGGAACGCGATCCCCGGAACGATCTGCAGCTCACCCACGTTACGCGCCCACCGCAGGCCCGGGTTGACGACCACGTCGCCGCTGCCCGCCGTGCCGGCCCAGGCCAGCTCCAGCATGAGATTCACCGACGGGCGCAGCAGCCAGATGACGCTCGCGCCGGCGTTGTAGACGGTCGCGTCCCGCGGCGCCAGCGCCGCGCCCGCATTCCAGTGGGTGACCACGCCCCGCGCGACGAAGGCGCTCACGGGGAGATTCACCTGGACGGCAGTGCGGCCGGCGGCTGTGGTGGGCAGCAGCACCGAGAACCGGGGCGCAAACGCCGTCCCACCCCCCATGCCCGCCAGCTGGTGGCGATAGTTGATCGCCACGTCACCCACGCCGCGCTCGACGGGGATGGTGAAACTCACCTGATGACGCTGGCCGTGGAGCGGCCACTCCTGCGTGAAGCTGTACGACCAGGACCCGCGGGAGCGCAGCAGCGTGCTGATGTGCTGCACCACGCCGGGCTCCTGGTTGTAGGCCTCTTCGATCAGGAAACTGTTGTCCTGGATCGGGGTGGGCACCTGCCCTACCGCCACCGCCGCCACCATCGGAAGACCGACTGTCAGCGCGAGCCGCGCCATCAAGATGGGCTTCACCGACTCACCTCCTGACACCAGAGCAGCGCCGCGAGCTCCTGGCCCACCACCCGCCTCTCGGCTCCGAGCGCCACCGTCGTCGGCCCGTTGAACGGCTGGCGCTCCACGACCGTCAGCCGTGTGCCGGGGGTCAGCCCCTGCTCGGCGAGGTAGTGGAGCCGCGCGGGGTTTTCGTCCCCTACCTGGCTCAGCACCAGGGTCGCGCCGACGGCGGCGTCCGCGAGGGTGACGAGCTCAGCCTCTTCGATCTCTCCCGCCGCCGTCGGGATCGGCGCGCCGTGCGGGTCGTAGCGCGGGTCACCCAGCGCGCCCGCCATCCGGTCGATGAGTTTGTCCGAGACGGCGTGCTCGAGGCGCTCCGCCTCCTCGTGCACGTCGCCCCAGTCATAGCCCAGTTGATGGGTGAGGTAGACCTCGAGGATGCGGTGGCGCCGGATCATCTGGAGCGCCGCGTGACGGCCCTGGTGCGTCAGCTGCACGCCGCGGTAGGGCACATGCTCGATCAACCCCGTCTCCGACAACCGCTTCATCATCCCGCTCACCGACGGGGGAGCGACTTCGAGCATCGCGGCGATGTCGCTCGTCGTGGCAAAGCCACCCTGGCTCGTCAGGTGGTAAATCGACTTCAGATAGTCCTCGACCGAGCGTGTCAGGGGTGGTGACGGGTTTCTGACAGGCGCGTGCATGGCTCTGCCCTCCCCAGCTATGAGCTTTCCACAAAGACGGTTAGCCTGGTGACCAGAACGGTCATTAGGCTAAACTAATTATCAGATACTGTCAAGCGAAGATGTGGATTTTGCTAAACTAAGAAATGGCGTAATTGAGTCAGAATCCGCTCCGTCATCCCCCAGATGGTCCGGTTCTCGAGGACGTAAGCGGGCAGTGTCCGGGGCGCGCCACGGTGCTGGATCGTCACCTCGCGCCACGCGCCGGGTGCGGCCAGGGCACGGAACGACGCCCAGAAGGCGTCCTGCACCTCGGTGCTGAGGGTGATGGCAGGCCGCTCCACCAGGCCGAACACGAACGGCCGAACCACGATGGGGGGGAGCACGGGGGTGCGGGGATGCAAATCGTCCAGCTCGCCGAGCCGCTCCGCGAGCGCCAGATCGATGCCGATCTCCTCACGGGTTTCGCGGATCGCGGTGGCGAGGAGGTCGGCATCGCCCGGGTCGCGCCGCCCGCCGGGGAACGCGATCTGCCCCGACCAGGTATCGCCGGCGCGCTCGGCGCGGTGAATGAACAGGGCCTCGAGGCCCCCCCCCTCGGCGCCGTCGCGGAGCAGGATCGCGACGGCCGCGGCGATCATCCCCGGCCCCGCGGCGACCCGCGTCGCCCGGTGCCCGCGCAACGCGCGCCGGGCGTCCTCCAGAGTTATGCCGAGATCTCCTCGCCGCCGTCCACGTTGATGACGTTGCCGGTGATCCAGTCCGCGCCCGGGTGGCACAAGGCGATAATCGCGCCGCCCAGATCCCCGGGGGTGGTGAGCCGATGGTGCGGGTTCCGCTGGGTGGCGATCTCGATCAGTTTCTCGTGCCCAGGGATCTTGCGGAGCGCCGGAGTGTCGGTCACGCCGCCGCGCAGCGCGTTCACCGCGATGCCCTTGGGCGCGAGCTCCAGCGCGAGCTGGCGGCAGTGCGATTCGAGCGCCGCTTTGGCCGCGGAGACGGCGCCGTAGGTCGCGAACACCCGCGTCGAGCCGGAGGACGTCATGGCGAAGATCCGGCCGCCGTTCCCCATGAGCCCATGCTTCACCACGCCCTGCGACCAGTACACCAGGGAATGGGCCATGACGTCGAGCGTCATGTCGATGTTGGGTTTGTTCAGGGCGTCGTCGCCGATGTAGGGCTTCAGGGTGCCGAAGGCGAGCGAATGGAGCAGCACGGCGACGTTCAGCTTCTGCTTGGCCAGCTCCGTCAGCACTTCGTTGCGCTTTTCCTCGTCGGCGGCGTTGATGTTGAAATACTGGGTCTTGCGGCCCAGCTTCTCGATGTCGCGCCGGATCTCGGCCACGTGATCCATGCCGGCCTTGCGGTCGAGGTGCACCCCGGCGATATCATAGCCCGCCTTCGCGAGGGCCCGAGCGGCCCCTTCACCGAACCCGCTCGAGGCGCCAAGGATGAGGGCCCACTTCGGGGTCGTCGTCTGCGCGTGTGCCAACCGTTCCTCCGGCAACCGGTGCCCGGTATTATAGCTCAGGTTCGATGAGAAGCCACTTGTGGATGGGGATCGGCCTGCTCGCGGGCCTCCTGCTCGGGCTCGTGGCCGCGGCGCTGGCCGGGCGCGGTCACGGGGAGCTCCTCGCCGCGACGCAGGGACTCCGGCCCATCGGCACCCTGTTCCTGAACCTGCTCTCGATGGTCGTGATCCCCCTCGTCGCGACGGCGCTGTTCGCCGGGATCGCGCGACTCGGGAACCTCCGCCGAGTGAGCCGTCTCGTCATCCGCACGCTCGCGTTCTTCTGGGGCACGGCCCTCGTGGCGATCGCCATCGGGTTCCTCGTCGGGTCGATCGTGCTGCCGCAGGCCGCCGTGTCGCCGGAGCAGCAGCAGGCGCTGCGGGCGGCCGCCGTGGCGGACTCGGGGTTCATCCAGAAGGCGGCCGAGGACCTCCCCACGGGGGCGCGGTTCATCGTGGAGCTGATCCCGGCGAACCCCGTCAAGGCCGCGGTGGACGGCAACCTGCTCCCGGTGATCGTGTTCGTCACCTTTCTCGCGCTGGCCGCCGCCGCCCTGCCCGAGGAAAAGCGCACGGTCCTGATCGAGCTTGCCGACGTCGCCACCGAGGCGCTGATCAAGATCGTGCACTGGGTCCTGTTGCTCGCCCCGCTCGGGATCCTCGCGCTCGTGGCGCCGATCGTGGCGCAGTACGGGTGGGGGCTCGTCAAGGCGATGCTGTGGTTCATCGCGGCGGTCATCCTCGGCCTCATGTTGTTCATCGGGGCCGTGTACATCCCCGCCGTCGCCATCATGGGACGGCTCGAGCCCGGGCGCTTCCTGCGCGCCGCGTTCCCTTCGATGATGATGGGCTTCTCGACGACATCCTCGCTCGCCACCCTGCCCACGATGTTCCAGGCGGCCGAGGGCGATCTGCACATCTCGCGCTCCATCGCCGGCTTCGCCCTGCCGCTCGGCGCCAGCGTCAATCGCGCCGGCAGCGCGCTGTATCAGGCGGTCGCCGTGCTGTTCATCGCGCGGCTCTACGGCATTCCCTTCGGCTTCAACGAAATGTTCGCGGCGGCGGCCGCCGTGTTCCTCGCCTCGCTCACCGTCGCGAGCGTCCCCTCCGCCAGCGTCGTGAGCCTGCTGCCCGCATTCACGGCCACCGGACTGCCGATCTCCGGCCTCAGCATCCTCATCGGCGTCGACCGCATCCCCGACATGTTCCGCACGATGACCAACGTCACCGGGCACCTCACCGGCGCCGTCGTCATCCCCGCGCTGGAGGGCGAGTCGCGGGAATGACCCTGGCCCCGGGCGCCTGGCTCCTCGCGTCGCCCTGGATCCTGGCGTTGCTCGTCATCCTGTACCGCTACGCCACCCGCCGCCCGAAGCTCGAGGACTACCCGCCGGCGCCGGCCGGCCCGCTCGTTTCCGTGATCATCCCCGCCCGCAACGAAGCCAAGAACATCGAGCGCTGCGTGCGGTCGATCCTGGCGGCGACCTACCCCGCGCTCGAGGTGATCGTCGTGGACGACCGCTCGACCGACGGCACGGGCGACCTGGTGGACCGGCTCGCCGCCGCACCCGAGGCAGCGCGCCGCCTGCGCGTGGTGCGTGGGACGGACTTGCCGCCCAAGTGGTTCGGGAAGGTGTGGGCGATGGTGCAAGGGTACCGCGTGGCCCGGGGAGACCTGCTGCTCTTCGCCGACGCCGACACGAAGCACGAGCCCGAGCTGATCGCGCGCGCCGTGGCCGCGCTCACGACCGAGCGGGTGGATCTCTTCTCGGTCGTACCGCGCCAGGAGATGGTGACGTTCTGGGAGCGGCTGATCCAGCCGCACGTGTTCTTCGCGCTCGGGGCGCGCGTCGGCGACCTGCGGCGCATCAACCGCACGCGGATCGCGTGGAATGCGATCGCGAACGGCCAGTTCCTCCTCGTGACGAGAGGATCGTACGAGGCGGTCGGGACGCACGAGGCGGTGAAGAGCTCGGTCGCCGACGACCTGATGCTCGCCCAGACCTACGTGCGGCTGGGGCTCGACATCTTCCTCGCCCACGCACCGCACCACATGAGCACGCGGATGTACGGCTCGCTGCGCGAGATCATCGAAGGGTGGTCGAAGAACCTCGCCCTCGGCGCGCCCCTCATGTTGCCGCCGGTACGCTGGATCCGCACCCTGCTGCCCTACCTGATGTGGGTTCCGGCGCTCGTCTGGGTGGGCCCACCGCTCGCCTGGGCCGCGTTCGGCTGGGGCTTCGCCGCGATCGCCACCGCCGCCTCACTCCTCATGTGGATCGGTATCTACGCCGGCGAGCGCGCACCGCTCCGGTACGCACTGCTGTATCCACTCGGCGCCGGCATGGTGGCGTTCATCATGATCCGGTCGGCATGGAGGGGAGGCAGGAAAGTCGAGTGGCGGGGGAGAACCTACCGCGGGAGCGGGAGTCACCAGAAATGAAAAGCGGGGACCTACACAACTAGACGCACAGACGCGTCGCGGGTAACGGTCGTGAGGTGGGGGGATTATCCTGTTACCGCCTCCTGTTTACCGCGGTGCGTCTGCTGCGTCTAGTCTTTGCATGTCCCTCAGTTAGATCACCACGCTCCACGCCAGTGCTACCCCAGCCACCATACTCCCCACCGCGGCCCCGACGTGCAGCACCGTCGCCCACTTTGTCCCCCGGCCCGCCGCAAGCCGCACCAGCCCCGCCAGTGTCAGCGACACCGCCAGCATCCCCAGCATCGTCCCCGCGCCGAACGCGGCGAAGTAGGCGAGCCGCGAGGCCGTGCTCGGCGCCGCGGCAACGAGCAGCACCGCGATCGCTCCGCTTCCGGCCAGGCCGTGCGCGACGCCGAATCCGAGCGAGCGGCGCGCGTCGGCGGTGGCATGGAGGTGCGCATGACCGGCGTCACGCGCGTGACTGTGCAGATGCAAATGCGGGTTCACATCGTGGGCGTGGAAGTGCATGTGCCACCGCCCCCGCGCGTAGCGCCACACCACCGTGGCGCCGAGCAGGATCAGCAGCGCCGCGACGACCAGCTCCGCCGCCGGCCAGAGTGCGGCCGGCAGCCGCACGCCCAGGGCTACGACGAGCAACACGATCGCACCCACCGTGGCGGTGT
>JBGPOM010000106.1:0-6456 GCA_041488075.1 Gemmatimonadota bacterium | reverse complement strand
GGGCGCGCGCGTCGTAGCGCGCGAAGCCCATTTGCTCCCACGGCACGAGCTGCCGCGTCAGCTCCTGCACCCGGTCGAAGCTGCGGCTCAGACTCATCTCGGCGGCGATCGCCTGCGCCAGCCGTTGAATCAGCTGCAGCTCGTCGGCGTGCACGCCGAGACGGATCACGTACACGCTCCCGGCGGTCGCGAGCGCAAGGCCGGCCGCGACCAGCGCCGTCGGTCCCGTGGCCATGGCCGCGTGCGCGAGCCCGAACCACCCCAGCGCGAGCGCCACCGATACCAGATAGACGATCGTCTCCCACCGCAGCGTGAGCCGTGCGTCCACCCAAGCGATCGTCTGTCCGAGGGACAGGTCGAGGTAGAACGTGCCGTTCACGACGATCGGGAGCAGCGTGATCACCAGCGCGACGAGCCAGACGTTGCCCGCCGTCAGCGCCGCCGCGCCCGTCTGGCCGCCCCAGCGCGCATACAGCAGGCCGACGAGCGTCGTGCCCGTGGTCAAGTGCGCGGCGTTGTTGAAAGCCGCTTTGAGCGGCAGGCGGCGCAGCAGAATGTCCCCTACGATCATCGCGAACGGCGCGACCACCGCAGCGAACGCCCAGCCCCGGTCGAGGATGGCGTACAGCATGACGCCGACGACGTACGAGGAGAATCCGTTGCCTGGGAGCGGCACTCCGTAGCGGCGGGCCAGCGCGGCAGCGCCGATCAGCGCGGCGCCGGCGAGGGGCAGGTTCTCTCCCACGGGCACGGCGCCGCGCAGGTAGGCGAGGGTGCCTGCGACGAAGCACGTGAGCCCCGCCAGGGACACGACGACCCGGAGCGCCAGCGCCGGCGCGGCCGCGAGCCGCGAGAGGGCCTTCATAGAGGGTGGGAGGCAAGGTCGGGTACGTGGCGCGGCGTGTCAAGCGCGGCTATCGTTGACGCCATGAAGGTGACGATCGAGTACTGCGTCGTCTGAAACTACGAACCTCGGGCCACCGGTCTGGCGGCCGAGATTCGCGACGCCTTTCCCCACGCGGAAGTGAAGCTCATCCAATCCTCCGGCGGTGTGTTCGAGGTGGAGGTGGACGGCCGCATCGTGTTCTCCAAGAAGAGCGCGAAGCGCCACGCCGAGCCCGGCGAAGTCGTGCGCGCAATCAAGCAGGCTGCCTCCGGCGCGCGGTGAGGATCGCGATCTCCACCGGTGGCGGCGACGCCCCGGGTCTCAACGCCGTCATCCGCGGGGCCGTCCTCGCCGCCGTCCACCGCGGATGGGAGTGCGTCGGCATCCGGCGCGGATTCGACGGCCTCCTCGGCGAGGACCAGGTCGTTCCCCTCGGGGCCGCCGAGGTGCGCGGCATCACCCACCTCGGCGGCACCATCCTCGGCACCACCAACCGTGGTGATCCGTTCAAGTGGCGCCAGCAGCAGCCCGACGGCACCTGGGTGGAGCGCGACCGCTCCGACGAGCTCGTCGCCGCGTTCCACGCGCGTCGGCTCGACGCACTCATCGCGATCGGCGGCGACGGCTCCCTCGGCATTGCCCTGCGGCTCATGGCCAAAGGCATTCCCGTCGTCGGGGTCCCCAAGACGATCGACAACGATGTCGGCGGCACCGTCGCCACTTTCGGTTTCGATACCGCCGTTTCCACCGCCACCGAGGCCATCGACCGGCTCCACTCCACGGCCGAAAGCCACGAGCGCGTGATGGTCGTGGAGGTGATGGGCCGCCACGCCGGGTTCATCGCGCTGAACTCCGGCATCGCGGGCTCGGCCGACGTCATCTTGATTCCGGAAATCCCGTTCGACATCGCGAAGGTGTGCGAGAAGATCCGCCGGCGTGAAGCCGAGGGGCGCCACTTCAGCATCGTCGTCGTCGCGGAAGGCGCGACGCCCAAGGGTGGTACCGTCTCGTTGATCGACCCCGAGCACGAGCGTCTCGGCGGCATCGCCGACAAGGTGGCGCATTCGATCCAGGAGATGACCGGCAAGGAGACGCGCTCTCTCGTCCTCGGTCACCTGCTGCGCGGCGGCAGCCCCACCACCTTCGACCGCCTGCTCGGGCTGCGGTTCGGTGCCGCCGCAGTGCGGCTCATCGCCGAGCGCCAGTTTGGCTACATGGTCGCACTGCAACCTCCCACCATCGCTGCGGTGCGGCTCACGGAGGCGCTTGCCACACCGAAACGGGTCCCCCTCGATTCGGACACCATCGCCACGGCGCGGGACATCGGCATCAGCTTGGGCGACTGACGCGTAAGACTGTACTCGTGGGCGGACACCCGCGGCCCCGGCACCGCTGCCCCCCGGGATCTTGGAATCTCATGCGCACAAGGCAGTTACCTCCCGTTCGCCGGCGTGGCACGGGTCTTCCCTTAGGGAGCCCGCGGGAGGAGGATCCCATGAAACGCATGCTCGCAGTGCTCGGCTTGCTCGTCGCCCTCGGCGGCGGTGCCGCGTCGGCGCAGGCCCGCGTCAGCGTATCGCTCAACTTTGGCGCGCCGTTCGCGGCCTATCACCCCTACCATCGAACGTACGGCTACCATCGCTATCAGGTCTACGACCGCCGCCCCACGATCGTGGTGGTGCGGCCGTATCGCCCCGCCCGGCTGATCGTTGTGCGGCACGAGCGGCGGCGCCATCATCGCAGGTGGTAGGGTCGGGGCCGTGCGTCCGGATGCACGCGTGACAGTGGCAACCGTCCGGAGGCGGCGCCTGGCGCCCTAGGCCAGGGTCGCCGCGCGGCTCTTCGCGGGAGGCGCACACGCGCGCCTCCCGCTTTTTCTATATTCCAGCGGTGCGCATCTCTCGCGATCACTTCCTCCCCCCCGATCCCCAGGCCTACCTCGCCGCCGAGCCCGTCACCGGGCGCGTGATCGTCATCGCGCCGACGCGCGCCGCCTGCGAGACGATCGAGCTGGCGCTCGGCCTCCACCTCGAGACCTTGCTTGAGCGGGAGCATGGCGACGACATCCGCCGTCTCGCCGGGTCGGGGCGGGGGTTCGGGATCGTGGCGGGGACGGGTACGGGTAAGACGCTGGCGATTCGCAGCGTCGCCGAAACGATCCTCACGGCGCCGCTCAAGGTGGGCGTCGTGAACCGCGAGCGGGAAGCGACGCCGGAGACGCCCACTTGGAACGTGGTGATCATCACGACCGGCATCGCGCGGCGCTGGTTCCAGGACGGGCTGATCACCGCGCAGGACACGCTGGTCGTGGACGAGATTCACCAGACCTCCGCCGAGATGGAGCTCTGTCTCGCGCTCGGGAAGCGCGCGGGATGCCGGTTCATCTGGCTGTCGGCGACGGTGGATCCCGCTTTCTATGAGGACTACCTGGACTCGGCGGAGGTGCTCGAGACGCGGGCGTTCGACCCCGCCAAGGCCGCCAACGTGCAGGTCCTGGCCCAGCGCCCGCTCGAATTCCTGAGCGAGCGTTTCATGAAACGTGTGTTACGGGAGCGCCGCGGGGTCGCGGTGTTCGTGCCCACGCGGGCGGAAGTCGAGCAGATCGCTCGTGAGCTGGGAGACCGGTGGCAGGCGCTCGCGACCGCCTTCTATCACGGGGGCGAGCCGATCCGGGTGATCCGACCTTTTCTTGACGGTTTGGTCAAACGTCCATTCCTCCTGGCGATGACGGCCGCGGGACAATCGGCCCTGAACATCCGTGGGCTCGACACGGTCGTGATCTACGACGCGCGTTACACCAACGTAGTGGAGCGCGGTAAGAACGTGCTGACCCGCCTCTACCTCGGCGCAAACGAAATCCTCCAGATGGCGGGGCGCGTGCACGGTCGCGTCGAGGGTGGGGAGGTCTACATCCTCAGCGACCGGGATCTCGTGTTCGAGGAGCTGCGGCCCACCCCGCCAGAATTCCAGCTCGCCGGCGACGCCGAGCGTGTGGCCATCACCTGCGCGGCAATCGGGGTGGACGCCGCGGAGCTTGACCTGCCGGTGCCGCTCGACCGCCGCGCCTACCGTGATGCTGTGACGCTCCTGACTGAGCGCGGCCTCATAGACCATGGCCGGTTAACGAGTTACGGGCGAGCCGTCGAGGCCATGCCGGTGGAGCGCCCTTGGGGGGAGCTACTCTACCACGCCGATCCGTCGCTCGCGCCGATGGTGGCCGTGGCCGCCAACATCGAGTCGCTGCACCGCATGACCCGGGAGGAGCGCGAGCTCAAGGGGCTGATCCTACCGGGGTCCGACCACCTCACCGCGTACAACGTGTATGCCGAGGCGGTGAACAAGCACGGGTACCTGGGCGAGGTGTACGGCCTCCCCCGCCACCTGTTCCATGAGGAGATCGATCGCTGGGCGGAAGGACGGGGCGTGCTCGTCAAGGCGATCGAGGATGTCGCGCTCGGGACCGCTTCGGTGTACCGCCAGATCGAGCTGCCGCTCCCCCCGCGACTCCCCTACGCCGACCAGAAGACGCTCGATCTCTTTGCTGACCTTTTGGCCAAGATCATGCCCTTCGACCTCGTCATCGATGAGGAGACGGCGGATGGCCGCGAGGCGCGCGTGAGCCGCACCTCTGTGTCCGGTAGTTGGGGCGCGGTGGCGGGGACGCTGCGCTACTTCGCAGACCGGTTCGGCGTGCCACGCGCGAGCATCGAGGGGACGCAGATCCCCGAGCGGGCGATCCGGCGATACGCCCGGCGCGGCCCGCCGGAGGTGGTGTTCGAGCGGCACCGACGCCGCGAGGGCCTGATGGCGGTGCGGACGGCGGTCTATCACGGGTTCACGTTGGAGCGCGAGGTTGAGCCGCTGCGGAGCCCGTTCCCCGACGACCTCGTCAATGCGGCGCGCCGGGCCCTGGTGCAG
This sequence comes from Gemmatimonadota bacterium, assembly GCA_041488075.1. GTDB lineage: Bacteria > Gemmatimonadota > Gemmatimonadetes > Gemmatimonadales > GWC2-71-9 > 20CM-2-65-7. The sequence goes on along the minus strand of JBGPOM010000106.1, from coordinate 1,652 downwards.
GCGTTGCTCGCCGGAGACACGCCCCATCCCGATCAAGGCAAACTCCGTCGGGCCCTCGAGCGCTTGGGGCATTACTGGCGGCGCTCGGGGGGGCGGCTGGCTCAGGCGCACGGGGACCGCCTGGCCGAGCAGATCGCGTCGCAGATCGCGGCGGTGCACTCGTGGGACGATTTCATTGCGGCGCGGATCGTGCTCGATGCGGACGCCGCCGTTCCGGAGGCTGAGCGCGTCCGGCTCGACGCGCTGCCCGCGTCGGTGACCTTGTATGGCGACCGCGTCCCCCTGGATTACGACGTCGAGCAGGGCGTGGGGGTCGTGCGGCTGCGGCTCAAGGAGGGCCAGGCCCGCCGGCTGCAAGCGCGGGATCTACCGCCGTTCGAGCTACCGCTCCGGTTCACGGTGACGCGGGGCAAGCACGATGCGGTGCGCGCAGCGTCGCTCGAGGAATTGCGCGAAGGGCTGCGGGGGCTGGGCCGCGGCGTCCGGCCCCCGGGGGGGAGGGGGGGCGGTGCTAACCGGCGGGGCCGCCGTCGTCGCTGAGGTCGAGCAAGGCGAGCCAGAGGGCGTGGTAGGCATCACGCAACGTGTCGAGCGGGGCGCCGGCTGAGAGGGCCGCAGCACACCCGTCCAGCACTGCTTGGCGTGCGGCGCCTTCGAACCCCCCGCCACCGTCCGGCCGGTCAATGAGCCCGGCGGCACACAACCCCAGCCAGGCGCGCGCGGTGCCGTCTTCCGCCTGGCCACGCAGCTCCTCCCAGCAGGCGTCGACCGCCGCCATCCCCGGGCCCCGCGCCAGCGCCCCCGCTATCCCCGCCGCCCGCTCGGTGGCGACCTGCGCCGCCGCCGAGCGCAGCAATCGGCCGCGTGATCCGTAGTGGTAAAGGACCAGTCCTTTTGTCACGCCGGCGCGCCGGGCCACGCCGTCGAGTGTGAACGCTTCGATGCCGTTGCGCTTCAACGCGTGCACGGCGGCGGCGAGAATCGCGGCCCGGCTGGGTGCGGAGTCTTTGGGCACGTGTCTGTCCTTGCGGTCAATAATGGTGCCGTGGGTGCACGGCGGCAATCGCAACCTTTTCGCCGAGTTGGGCGTCTCACCCTGACACGACCCTAACACGCCCCGTCGGTGCGACCTGAAACCTTGTGACGCACGAGTTTGTATTGAGGTGTAACTGACATATGATCGACAAACCAGCCGCCGCCACGACTCCCCCCGCCTTCTCGCCCCTCGCCCGGGCCGTGATCGATTCGGTCGGTGAAGGGATCGTGGTATTCGATTCCCAGGGCCGCGTGCTCTTCGCCAACTCCGCGGCGCGCCGCGTCATCGACGGGCAGAACGGCGACGTCCGCAACCGGCTGCAGACGCTCGGCGCCAGGTTCGCCGCTCTGAAGAGCGGCGCGCAGCCGCTCGGCGAAGCCGCCATCCTCGCCTCCGGATCGCAGACCCTGGCCGAGCGGGAACGGCAGGCGATCCTCGAGACACTGCAGGATACGAGCGGCAAGCTCGCCGAAACGGCGCGCCGCCTCGGCATCAGCCGCACTACGTTGTGGCGCCGTCTCAAGGCGTACGGCTTGGACGACTTTCGCCCTACCCGCTAGGCTTCTAGCTTCCCGGGGCATGCCGCCCCCCTCCCCCACCCAACCCCCCCCGCCCG
>JBGPOM010000105.1:0-6522 GCA_041488075.1 Gemmatimonadota bacterium | reverse complement strand
GGGCGCGACGGTGACGCTGCGCGAGACGCAAACCGGATTCCAGCGCCAGGTCACGACCAACGACCGCGGTGTATTCGTCGCATCGCTGCTGCCGCTCGGCACCTACGACGTCACCGGCCGCGCGGTCGGCTACAACGAGGCCCGGCGCACCGGCATCCCGCTGCGCGTCGGCGAAACAGTGGATCTGGGTCTGCGACTGGCGGCGGTGGAGCTCCAGGCCGTCGTGGTGGAAGCGACGCAGTCGGTCGTGGACGCGTCCAAGATCGAGACGTCCACGCGTCTGCCCGCCGAGGCCGTGGCCGGCCTGCCGAACAACGGCCGCAACTACCTGAATCTCACCCTGCTCACACCCAACGTCGCGATCGTCCAGGGACCGGACGGCGACGAGCTGTCCATTGCCGGGCAGCGGGGCATCCATAACAATGTCTCGGTGGACGGCGCCGACTTCAACAACCCGTTCTTCGGCGAGCAGCGCGGCGGCCAGCGGCCCGCGTTCACCTTCAACTTGGACGCGGTGCAGGAGATCGTGGTCGTGGCCTCGGGGGCGAACGCCGAGTTCGGGCGCTCCTCGGGCGGGTTCGTGAACGTGGTCACCAAGTCGGGCACCAACCAGCTGCACGGCTCGGCGCACTACTACGGGAAGGACGGCCTCCTGTCGGGCCAGCCGCGCCACAGCGGGGTCACCTTGCCGCCCCCGGATTTCACCCAGCACCAGTTCGGGTTCACGTTGGGCGGGCCGATCAAGCGCGACCGCGCCTTCTTCTTCGTCGCGTACGATCAGCAGATCTACGACGAAATCAAGCAGACCGACCCGAACCGCATCGCGGCGCCGCTGCGTGCCTGGATGGATACGGCGTACGGCGGGGCCCTGGCCGGCGACTACGGGTCCATCGCGCGCACCAACGACGCGCGGGCGCTGCTCGCGAAGTTCGACTTGCGTCTGTCCGCCCGGCACAACCTGTCGCTCAAGTACAACTATACGTGGTCGGAGCAGGCCAACGGCACATTCGACGTGGACAGTTGGGCCCGCAGTGCGAACGGATTGGAGCAAGATCATTCCAATGCGATCAACGGCGGTCTGGTGTCGTACTTGACGCCGAATCTCGCCAACGAATTCCGCTTCCAGTACTCGCGGGAGGATCGGCCGCGGCCCTACAGCGGTCCCCGGAGCCCCGGGCTCGGCACAAACCCCTCCGATCCTCCGGCCGCGCGCCCCTTCCCCGACATTGCCCTGGATTTCGCGGGCAGCTACCGGTTGGGCATGCCGTTCTTTCTCCCGATCCAGTACTACGACACGCGCGTGCAGCTGCTCGACAACGTCTCGATCGCCCGCGGCGACCACTTCTTCAAGCTCGGTTTCGAGTACAACAAGGTCCACTCGATCCAGACGTTCATCGGATTCGCGAACTCGCGGTACATCTTCAATTCGGTCAACGGCTTCTTGAACTTCGCCGCCAATCCAAACTACGTGGAGTGCTCCGTCGGTCCGCCGAACACGACGGGCGCCTGCCCGGCAGGGGTCCAGACGGGGCCGGTGCTGCTGTATCTGCAGCAGGCGGGCGTCGGCCGATCGGTGCGCGAGGCAGGGACCCAAAACATCCCGCAAACCGAGCTGGCCCTCTACCTGCAGGACTCGTGGAAGCCCAGCGCCCCGTGGACGTTCAACTACGGGCTGCGGTGGGAAGCGCAGATCCAGGCGGACCCGATCACGCCGCCCTCGCAGGTGTTCTACGCCGATTTCATCGGGCAGACGGTGACCAACGCAACCGGCACTTACACATTCCCCTCCGACGGCACGATTCCGTCGGACAAGAAGATGTTCCAGCCCCGCCTCGGATTCGCGTACGATCCGGGCGGCGACGGCCGGCGGGTGGTGCGCGGGAGCGCGGGCTTGTACTACGCGCGCATCCCGGGCCTCAACTTGGCCTCGAGCCGCAGCACGAACGGCTCGATTGGGATCACGCAGTTCCGCGGAGTGCCGTTCCCGGGTGCGTACTTCGGTCCCGTCCCCGGGTTCAATACGCAACTCGCGAGCAACATACCGTCGACGGCGGTGTTCTTCCCGGACGTGTTCGTGTTCGACAAGAACTTCCAGAACCCGAGGACGCTGAGCGCCAGCCTGGGCTACGAATGGCAGGTCGGCAACGATCTCGGGTGGTCGATCAGCTTCACCCACGCTTCGACCGATCACCTGACGCGCTTCATCAATCGCAACGCTGGCGTGTTCGGGAGTCCGTGGGGCAGCGGGCTCGATGACTACGCGGGGGGGACGACGAACGGTATCTTCACCCTCACGACCGTCGAGTCGAGCGCCAAGTCGCGTTACAATGGTTTCACCATCGGTGTGAAACGGGTGCTCGACCCGAACTTCCAGTTCCAGATCAACTACACCCTGTCGTTCGACAAGGCGGATGATGACAACGAACGTGACCCCTTCTCCTTCCGCTACGCACAAGCAGACTCGCTGCAAGCCGAGTACAACTGGAGCGACCGCGACCAGCGACACCGCGTGAACGGCTGGTTCCTCGTCCACATCGGCTCAGGAGCCTTCCTGAACAGCCGCGTCAGCCTCTATTCCGCGCAGCCAGTGTCTGAGAAGTGCGGCGCGAACAATAAGGGGTCGGGGCAGCGCGCGGCGAGCCCCGCGGACCGGATCTGCCCCAACCTCTCCATCCTGAAGCGCAACACGCTGCGCAAGGACAACGGGTACTTCTCGTGGGACCTGGGACTCACCGTTCCCTTCAACCTCGGCAAGCGCTCGCGCCTCGAAGCCATCGTCCAGGTGTTCAACGTCCTGGGGAACCAGAACTTCCGGGACCCGGCCTCCACCAGCCTCCTGTTCAATTTCGACGGGACCATCCGCAGCGGCCTCGGCGACCCCCAGCAGGCGCAGGTGGGAGTGCACTGGCTGTTTTAAAGAGCAGACGGGTAGACGGTTAGACGGGTAGACGGGTAGTTGATGGAGGAAGGGCGGGAGGCCAGGGGGGCTCCCGCCCTTCTTGCGTCGTCCTACTTCACTTCGATTTCCTGCACCATCCCGTGCATCACGTGCGGCTGCCCGTCCTTCACGTCGGGGACATAGCAGCTCAGCAGGTATCTGCCGGGCGCGAGGGTGACGGTGAACCACCCCGCCTTGCCCACGTCGGGCCCCACGAAGCCCCCAACCGCCCGCGTCGGGGGCTCGCCCTTCATCCCGCCGGCCATCCAGCGCCGCACGTCCGCCAACGTCCTTCCCGGGGCGAGCTGCTCGACGCTCAGCTCGTGCAGCTGCGGCCCGACGTTCTCGACCCGGATTGTGCGCGTCCCGGCGGTGAGCGGCGTCGAGAGGGCGAATGCATAGTCCGACAGCGTCGCCACTACGTCCGCCCGCGGCTCTGCGGGTGGGGCCGACACGGTCAGCGGTGCCGCGGCGACAACCAGGCGGCGCACCATCCCCTTCATCACGTGCATCACGCCGTCGGGACTCGAGATGAAGCACACGATGAAGTAGTTGCCGGGCTCGAGGCGCGCCGTCGCGTTGGAGCTGTCTCCCTCCGCGGCGACGCCCGGGCCGGCGGGGAACGTCAGCCAGGGGGCGATCAGTCCTCGGGGAAAGGCGATCATGGCGGCCCGGACCTCGTCCCACGTTCTCCCGCTCGCACCCATCACCACGGCCTGGTGCGGCTCGCGGCCCCGGTTCAGCATCTTGAACGTGGTGAGCCCCGCGGGAATCGTATCCGGGGCGCCGAAGGCGTAGTCGGTCGCGATGATGGTGACGACGTGCGGGCCGGCGGGCGGGGGGGGGGCCTGGCGGGCGCAGGCGGCCAGCGCCAGGGCCAGCGTGGCGCTGAGGCGTGGCAGGCTCACGAGCGTTGCAGTAAGACGATGCCGGAGAAGCGGCGCATTTCTTCGCGCTTCTTCTTGGAGTACAACCGGCCGACCAGGTTCCAGAGCCACGCCAGGGGCATCGTGCGCTTCAAGCGCAGCGCTTCCTCCCACATCGAACGGAACTCCCCCTCGGCCCAGCCGTGGGGCGCGAAGAACCGGGTGCCTTCGGCCGGCGCGAACCGGAACGGCGCGTTGCCCGCCTCGAGCGTCTTGCCCCAGTTGCGCGACAGCATCTTGATCAGCGCGGGCGAGCCGAGATCGATGAGCCACCACGCGAAGCCGGCGGCGTGGAGATCGCCGGCGAGGGCCGCCACCTCTTCGGGCGCGAGGTAGACGAGCAGGCCTTCGGTTACCACGAGCGCCCCGCCACCCCCGCCGCTCACCGCGTCCTGAAACAACGTCCGGCGCCGCACACGGTCGGTGAGGTCCACGGCGACGCGCTCGAGTTGGCAGCGCGGAGTCTCCCCCGCGAGCTGCTCCTCCTTGTATGCCAGCAGGTCGGGGAAATCCACTTCGATCCAGCGCAATCCGGCGGGGAGGGGCAGGCGGTAGGGACGGGTGTCGAGGCCGGCGGCGAGGTTCAGGACGGTGTGCACGCCGTCCCGCTCCACGGCCCGCAGGATCAGCTCGTCCATCACGCTGGTCCGCACGATCATCGGCCATGCCATGGCGCGGCCGCGCGGCATCGCCCGGACGATCTCCTCCCCTCGCGCCCCCGCGAGCCGGCGCGCGTACGGGTCGTGGAACAGCGCGTCGGGGCGCTCGCTCTCCATGGCCCGGTAGATGGCCACCCAGCGGGCGGTGTCGGAGACGTGGGTGATGGGCGTCGATGTCGGCATGTGCAGGGCAAAACCTAATGCGGATGGCTATCTTTCGCCCACCGAGCCGGTAGCTCAGTTGGTAGAGCAACGGACTTTTAATCCGTAGGTCCTGGGTTCGATCCCCAGCCGGCTCATGCGGCCCCTCGTGGCGTTCGCGCTCTTCACTAATTCTTCAGACGGGTTCTTCTAAGGTCCAACTGTGACAGCCATCAACCCGGAGAGACGCGGCCAAGCGCGATTGGTGGTCGTGCGATTCAGCGATTCGTTCGCCGAGTTCTGGCCGTTGGTAGCCGGCGAGGTCGGCGCGCAGCTCGTGGAGCGCCCGGCAGCGGCCGAGCCCCTGGCGGCGGACACAGGGGAGACGGCGGCGATCGTGCTCGCGGCGGGCGGGTGCGAGCACGAGCTCGCCGACTTCCTGCGTCGCTTCGCGGCGCCGCCGGGCGTGCCCATCCTCGCGGTTGGGGCGAGCACCGGACACCGCCATGCGGCGCACGCGGTGGCGGCGGGGGCGGCGGACTACTTCGCCCTCCCCGAAGATCGCGATGCCTTGCGGGACACGATCGCCGCCGCCGTCGCGCGCCGGGGCGAAGCGGTCGCTCGCGCCGCCCTGGCGCGGCTCGAGTCGCAGGCCCATGCGTTCCGCGAGATCGTGGGTGAGAGCGCGGCGCTGCGCGCGGCGCTCGAGCGGGCCGCCCGCGTCCTCCCCCACGGCGACGCCACCGTTCTCGTCACGGGCGAGACCGTCACGGGCAAGGAGCTCCTCGCCCGCGCGGTCCACTACGGGGGTCCCCGCGCCGACGCGCCCTTCGTCGAAGTGAACTGCGCCGCGATTCCCGCGAACCTGCTGGAGAGCGAGCTGTTCGGCTACGAGCGGGGGGCCTTCACCGACGCCAAGACCGCCAAACCGGGCCTGTTCGAGGCGGCCGAGGGCGGCTCCCTGTTCCTCGACGAGATCGACCGCCTCGCCCTCGAGCTCCAATCAAAGCTGCTCCGCACCCTGGAGCAAAAGACGACGCGCCGGCTCGGGGCCACCCTGAGCCGGCATTTTGATGTCCGGCTCATCGCCGCCACGAACGCCGATCTCGGCGCCGAGGTCCAGGCGGGGCGGTTCCGCGAGGATCTCTTCTACCGCCTCAACGTCGTGAGCCTCGAGCTGCCCCCGCTGCGCTCGCGCGGGGACGACGTGATCCGCCTCGCGGAGGTCTTCCTGCGCAAGTTCAGTGCGCAGTACGGGCTGCCCGAGCCCGCGCTCAGCGCGGCGGTGCGCGCGGCGCTGCTGGCGCACTCCTGGCCCGGCAACGTGCGCGAACTCCGCAACGCGATCGAACGCGCCGTGTTGCTGTCCGCGCCGGGGACGCTCGAGCTGGCCGAAATCGAGGCCCGCGCCGCGCGCCCCCTGACCGACGGAACCCTGCCGTTCCCCGCCCGCCTCGCGGACATCGTGGAAGCGGCGGCCCGGGCGATGGTCACGCTCACGGCGGGGAATCGCTCGGAGGCCGCGCGGCGCCTGGGGATCTCGCGCTCACGCCTGCAGCGCCTGCTCCGCGGCGACGAGGGGGAGGGGGAAGGGGAGGGGGAGCATGATGCAGACTGAGTCAGCTGCCCCACGGCGCTCCAGCGGTTGCGCGACTAAGTTGCTGTCCGGCATTGAGTTGCGGCGGGCCCGGGATATGCGCATGGAGCTGGTAAACCTCATCTGCGAGGCTCATTCATGCGACGCATGACGGTCATGGCCGGTGCGCTGGCGCTGGTCCTGCTGGGCTGCGGGGACAATACCGGTCCCGCGGGAGTGCCGGACGGGCAGCTCACCATCGTGCGGCAAGACAGTTTGGCG
>JBGPOM010000104.1:0-6564 GCA_041488075.1 Gemmatimonadota bacterium | reverse complement strand
CGGACCACTCTTCCGGCGTGAGTGTCCCGCCGTCGCGCTTGCGCTCAATCAGGGGTACAACGATCATTCAGCCCCCACCTCCAACCGGGAGTTGTCCATGCGTCTCCTCGCCCCGCTCATGGCGCTCGCGCTGGCGGCCGCCCTCCCCCCCGCCGTCGCCGCCCAACACCCCGCCGAGCACCTCGCGCTGGGCGACAGCGCCACCACCGCGCTCCAGCCGGACGTCGCGCTGCGGCACTTCCAGGCGGCCCTGGCCATCGACTCGGGCGACTACGCAGCCAACTGGAAGGCCGCGCGGGCGATCGCGGACGTCGCCAAGCAGATCGAGGGCAACGCCGACTCGCTCAAGCGGCGCCGGGACAGCCTCTACACCGTGGGCCGGGCGTACGCCGAGCGGGCGATCCGCGCCGATTCGCTCGGAGCGGACGGCCACTACGCGCTCGCCATGGTGCTCGGCCGGCTGTCGCGCACGAAGGGCAGCAAGGAACGGGTGCGCTACGCCAAGCTGATCTTCGACGAGGCCAGCCGCGCCGTCGCGCTCAACCCGAACCACGACGGCGCCCATCACGTGCTCGGCGCCTGGAACGCCGAAGTGAAGCGGCTCTCGGGCATTCAGCGCTTCTTCGCCAAGGCGCTGTTCGGCGGCGGCTTCATGAGCGTGGCCACCTGGGACGACGCCGTCACGCATCTCGAGCGGGCGGTCGCCCTGAACCCGCAGCACATCTATCATCGCCTCGAGCTGGCCGAGGTCTACGCCGACATCGGGCAGTACACCAAGGCGCGCGAGCAGCTGACGATGATCCCCACCCTGCCGATCCGCGACGTGCTCGACGCCCAGTACAAGGAAGACGCCGCGGCGCTGCTCCAGGACATCAGGAACGAGAGGGACAAGACCTAGCGGCGGCCGGCGCGCATCAGCCGCTCGATGGCATCGGTCGTGCGCGGGGCGCCGGCCGAGAGCCACTCGCCCCCCGTCGCCGTGACGAGGACGTCGTCCTCGATGCGTACGCCCAGGCTCTCCGCCGCCAGATAGATCCCCGGCTCGAGCGTGATCACCGTGCCCGGCTCGAACGGTCGCCCGATGCCGACGTCGTGGACGTCCATCCCGATGGGATGGCCGAGGCCGTGGTTGAAGTATTCCCGGTCGTCGCAGGTCCTGTCGCCGCACAACGTGCCCGAGTGCTCGCGCATGTAGCGGCGGGCAATGATGTCGAGCTGTCGCATGGTCATGCCCGGGCGCACCGAATCGAATGCCGCCTGCTGCGCGCCCAGCACCAGATCGTAGATGGCCTTCTGGCGCGGGGTGAACCGGCCGTTCACGGGGAAGGTGCGGGTCACGTCCGCCGTGTACTGGCCCCATTCGGCGGCCGCGTCGATGACGACCAGATCCCCGTCCCGCGTGCGGCGGCGGTTGACGTCGTAGTGGAGCGTGGTGGAGTTCGGGCCGCTGCCCACAATCGACGGGTAGCCGAGGCGATCGGCACCATTCCTGCGGAATCCGTCCTCGAGCACCGCTTCGAGCTCGTACTCGTACATCCCGGCGCGTGCCGCCCGCATCGCCGCGACGTGCCCGGCCACGCTGACGTTCACCGCGGTGCGCAGCCGCGCGATCTCGTCGGCGTCCTTCACGGCGCGCATCGAGTCCGTCAGCGGGTTCAAGTTGCGGACGTCGGAGCCCCCCCCCGCGAACGTCAGGTCCAGGATGCGCCGCTCGTCGCGGGTGTTCGCGTCGAGCGGGACGTAGATCGGTCCTCCGCCGCGAAAGCGGGCGATCAGCAGGCGCCGGTCGAGCGAGTCGACGGGGAGCACGGCGGCGATGCCGGAGAGTCGGGCGGCCGTGCTGTCGGGGCCGAGGCGCCGGCCGGTCCAGCGCTCCTGGCCCGGGTTGCGCGGGGGGAGGAACAACACCGTCTCGAGGGAGTCGGGCCCGCGCGCCGTCATCAACAGCCACGCGTCCTGGGTCTCGAGCTCGGTGAAGTAAAAGAAGGCGTTCGCCTGCCGGAAATCGTTGTCCTGGACGTAGTCCTTTTCCAGGTCGCGCTCGTGGGCCGCCGGAATGAGGACGGCGCCGTGGCCGATGCGGAGCAGCAGCCGCCGGCGGCGGGCGGCGGTCGCGACGGTGTCGGGGGCGCGGCCCATTCCGGGCAGCTCGGGGACCACGTCGTAGCGGCCGATGGGCCCCTGGGCGGGCGGCGACTGCGCTGCGAGGGGCGGAAGCGAGAGGACGGCGGCGGCGACGGCGAGCGGGAATGGGCGCATGGTGACCGAAGCTATCGCGCCGCGCGCACGGCGGCAACTTGACGCGCCTCACGTTTCCGAGCGAAACTATCCTCCCATGACCATCTCCTCGGCCCTGACCCACGCGGAAGCGGAGCGGCTCGCTGCGCGGATCGCCGAGCTCGAGCACGAACGCAAGCACCTCCTGGCGGTCATCGAGATCCTCAAGGAGGTGTCGGGGTCGCTCCACTTCATCGACATCCTGCAGGCGATCGCGCGCAAGCTGGGTGAGGCGTTCGGGCTCGACCGCTGCTCGATCTTTCTCGGCGAGAAGGGCGGGAAGTCGGTGCGGCTGGTCGCGTCGTACGAAGATCCGACGATCCGTAACTACGTGGTGGACCTCGAGCGCTACCCCGAGCTGAAGCGCGCGATGCAGAGCGGCGAAACCGTCTTCATCCCCGACGCCGCGACCGATCCGAGCTTGAAGCACGTGAAGGGCGAGATGATCAGCCGCCGCGTGAAGTCGATCACGGTGGTGCCGATCACGTGGCGGTCGCTCGCCATCGGCGCCATCTTCCTGCGCACCTTCCGCGACGGCCCCACCTTCTCCGACGCCGACGTCCGCTTCGTGCAGGTCGTCGCGTCGCTCACCGCCCAGGCCCTGCGCAACGCGCACCGGTACGAGCGGCTCGCCCAGCGGCACCACGAGACCACCGACCAGCTGCGTCGCATGGATCTCGAGCGCGTGGCGCTGCTCGCCTTCCTGCGCCGGCTGCTCGACGCGTTCGGCCAGCGCGAGGGCGCTTGGGGGGAGGTCCTCCTGCCGCGGGCCAGCGGCGATGAGCTCGACCGCCTCGTCGGCGTCGCCATGGCCGTGATCCAGGAAGAAGCCAAGGGGCGGTGACAAGCGCGGCGGCACGAGCCGCCGAGCTCCGGCGGATCCTCGAGCGGGCGAACCACGCCTACTACGTCCTCGACAAGCCGGAGATGTCCGACGCCGAGTACGACCGGTTGTTCCGCGAGCTGCAGGCCCTCGAGGCCGCGCACCCCGCGCTCCGCGCACCCGATTCCCCCACGCTGCGCGTCGGCGCCGAGCCGGCCGCCGGCTTCAAGAAGCACCGCCACCTCGTGCCGATGTTGTCCCTCGCCAACGCCTTCACCGAGGCGGAGCTCGTCGAGTGGGAGGACCGGAACGCCCGCCTCGTCGCCGAGGTGAGAGCGGCGGGCTACACGCTGGAAGTGAAGATCGACGGCGCCGCGGTGAGCCTCACCTACGAGGCCGGCGTGCTCGTCACGGGCGCCACGCGCGGCAACGGCGTCGAGGGCGAGGACGTCACGACCAACCTCCGCACCGTGCTCGACCTCCCGCTGCGCCTTCAGGGCAAGGGGTGGCCCAAGAAGATGGAAGTGCGCGGCGAGGTCTATCTCTCGAAGAGCCAGTTCGCGCGCGTGAACCGCGAGCGCGACAAGGCCGGCGAGCCGCCGTTCGCGAATCCCCGCAACGCCGCCGCCGGCGCGCTCAGGCATCTCGACTCCAAGGTCGTCCGCGCCCGCGGCCTGCGGGTGTTCTGCTTTCACGTCGAGGCCCCGGGCCAGAAGCTCCCGTTCGACACGCAGCACGGATTGCTGCAGCAACTGCACGTGTGGGGGTTCCCCATCGAGCCGCACCACGCCGTCGTTCCCGACCTGGCCGCCACCCACCGGGAGATCTCGAGGCTCGAGGCGCTGCTCCAGACGCTCGACTACGGCGCCGACGGCGTGGTCGTGAAGGTGAACAAGCTCGCGCTGTACGCCGAGCTCGGCACGCGCGGCGGCCAACGGGAGCCGCGCTGGGCGATCGCCCGCAAGTTCGCGCCCGAGGTCCAGATCACCCGCCTCGTCGACATCCGCATCAACGTGGGCCGCACCGGCGCGCTCAACCCCTACGCCGTACTCGAGCCCGTGGAGATCGGCGGCGTGACCGTCTCGACGGCCACCCTGCATAACGCCGACTTGGTCGAGGCGCGGGACATCCGCATCGGCGACTGGGTCGAGGTGACGCGCGCCGGCGAAGTCATTCCGCAGGTGCTTGGTCCGGTGCGCGACCGGCGCACGGGCCACGAGAAGAAGTTCCGCATGCCGGAGAAATGCCCGAGCTGCGGCTCCAAGGTCGAGCATCCCCAGGACGAGGTGATGACCTATTGCCCCAACGTCTCGTGTCCGGCCCGGGTGAAGGAGGGGATCGTCCATTTCGCGTCTCGCGGGGCGATGGACATCCGTGGCTTCGGCTACGAGCGAGTCGGGGCGGTGCTCGACGCCAAGCTCATCGCCGACGTGGCGGACCTCTACGAGCTCACCACGATGCAACTCCTCACCCTCGAGGGATTCGCCGAGAAGTCGGCCCAGCAGTTGGTGGATGCGATCACGGCGTCCAAACGGCAGCCGCTCTCAGTCCTCCTGTTCGCGCTCGGCATCCGGCATGTGGGCGCTCAAGGCGCGAAGCTCCTGGCGCGGCACTTCGGTACGATGAAGGCGCTCGCCAAGGCCTCGGCGGAGGGGATCAACGAGATCCGCGGGATCGGACCCGCGATCGCCGAGGCGGTGGCGGGATTCTTCGCCGAGCCACGGAACCGCAAGCTCATCGAGCGGCTCGAGAAGCTCGGCCTGACGATGAAGGAGCCGGTCGCCGCCACGAGTGGCGGGCCGCTCGCCGGCCAAACCTACGTGATCACCGGTACGCTCCCCACGCTGTCCCGCCCGAAGGCGAAGGATCTGATCGAGGCGGCTGGCGGGCACGTGACCGACAGCGTGTCGACAAAGACGACCGCTCTGGTCGCCGGTGCCGACGCTGGGTCGAAGGTGGAGCGGGCAAAGACGCTCGGCATCGAGCTGATTGACGAGGCAGAACTCTTGCGCCGCGTACGCCCCAAGGCCTAAGTTGGCGTCCCATATGACCCTCCCCGGCACGACCCCCACTGCCGCTGCCGTCGCCGACGGCCTCGTCATCGGCCGCGGCGCCCTGCGCCAGCTCCACGCCAGTCTCCTGAGCCGCGCCCCCGAGCAGGCGATCGCCATCCTGCAGGAGGCCGGCTACGCCGCCGGCGAAGGGACGTACCGCGCCTTCGCGGCGTGGCTCCCCGGGCGCGCGGGCGTGGACCGGCCCGAGGACCTGGACGCCGAGCTGCTGCCGGAGGTCCTGTCGGACTTCTTCGCGCAGGCGGGCTGGGGCACGCTGACGATCAACCCGGTGGGGACGGGGGCCCTGGCGGTGGACTCCGGCGATTGGGCCGAGGCCGAGCCCGGGAGCGCCGAGACGCCGATGTGCTTCTTCTCCGCCGGGATGCTCGCCGATTTCCTCGGGCGGCTCTCCGACGAGCCGGTGTCGGTGATGGAGGTCGAGTGCCGCTGCCGCGGAGACGCGCGCTGCCGCTTCCTGTCGGCGACACCGGACGTACTGCAGCGCGTGTACGAGGGGATGACGGAGGGACGGACCTACGAGGAGGCGCTCAGCGGCGAGCCACGCTGACCCCCTCGAGCCGCAGCGACGGCGACCAGCGCGAGCCCAGCCAGCGGCCGTCGCTCCCGAAGCCGGCGATCCGCTTGAGCAAGTCGTAGACGTTTCCGGCCACCGCGGCATCCTTCACGCGCCCCGTGATCTCCCCGCGCTCGACCCGATAGGCGAGCCCCACGGGATGGCTGAAGCCTCCCCCGCCCACGTTGCCCTGTCCCACGCCGATGAGATCGTCGACGACGAGCCCGTCCGCGATGTCGGCGATCAACCCGCCGCCAAATTGGAGGGGCACGACAGGTCGTGCCGCTGCAGCGGCGGCGAGACGGTCGCCGACCACCAGATTCGTGTACGCAATGCGCGGCCTGCCGAAGATCCCGCGCCGCCCGTGGCCGGTGCTCCGAGCGTTGGCCCGCGCCGCGGTCTCCAGGTCGTACACGAACCCGCGCACGACGCCGCGCTCCACGAGCACGGCCGGCGCCGACGGCACGCATTCATCGTCCAAGGGCCGCGACGCGGGACGGCCCGGGGCGAGCGGATCGTCGGTGACTGACACGCGGCCGTCGAACGTCTGCTCCCCAATCTTGCCGGCCAGGGGTGAGCTGCCCTGGAGCACGGTCTTGCCGGAGAGCGCCTGCTCGAGCGGCAGGAACACGGCCGCGAGACCCGCGGGCGTGAACACGACGGGCAGGGTGCCCTCGGGCGGCGCGACGACGGTGAGCGCCGGCACGAGCCGCGCTTCGATCGAGCCCACCAGCGCCTCGAGGTCGCCGTCGCCCGGGAGGTCCGCACCCAGGTACTGGTCGTAGATCATGAGCACGTCGTCGCCGGCGATGCGGATGACCTCCGCGGTCACGGCG
>JBGPOM010000103.1:0-6576 GCA_041488075.1 Gemmatimonadota bacterium | reverse complement strand
AGCAGCGTGGTCCCCACCGGCTGGAGCGAAAAGTCCCTGCGATGAGGCGAGCGCCGGTAATCCCCCGGCGACCCCACGAACGGCCGGGCGATCACCCGGCTGACCGCGTGCTCGTCCGTCAACATCTCGCGGGCGACCGCGCACGCGCGGTACAGCTCGTCCAGCGGCACCGTCGTCTCGTGCGCCGCCACCTGGAAAACCGAGTCCGCTGACGTGTAGACGATCCACTTGCCGGTGCGCTGGTGCTCCGCCCCGAGCTCCGCGATGATGGCCGTCCCCGACGCGGCCGTGTTGCCGAGCCAGCCCCGTCCCGTTCGCCGGGCGAACTCGTCGAGCAACGGCGGCGGAAAGCCGGTCGGATACGTACGGAACGGCCGCTCGAGCACCACACCGCAGATTTCCCAGTGCCCAGTGGTGCTGTCTTTGCCCGGCGATGCCGGTTGGGCGACACCCTGCGCGGCGGTCGGACTGGTCCCGGGCGCCAGCCCGGAAATGGCTGAACCCACCCTGCATCTCCCCAACCCTAACTTCTCCAGGTTCGGCAGCTTCAGGCCGCCCACCGCCCGGGCGACGTTCCCCAGGGTGTCCGAGCCGGCATCACCGTAGGCCGCCGTATCCGGCGCGGGACCAATACCGAGGCCGTCGAGCACGATGATGGCCGCGCGCTGCTTCGTCACCGATAGACCCGCGGCAGCCGGGGCCCGAGCCCCGTGAGGAACTCGCGCTGGAGCTCGCCGCTCCACCCCGCGAATTCCTCGAGGGTGATACGGCCTTTCGCCTCCGCGCCGACGAGCGTCGCAACGTCGCCCACTTGCACGTCCAGCGCGCCCGTCTCGACGAGCGTCATGTCCATGGTCACGAGCCCCACGATCGGACAGCGCGTGCCGCGCAGCAGGACCTGCGCCCTGCCGCTCTGTCCGAGCGTGCGACGGATGCCGTCGGCATACCCGATGCCGAGCGTCGCGACCACCGTATCGCGCGGCGCGACCCAGCTGGCGTTGTAACTGACGCTCTCGCCGCGCTGCACGCGTCGCACGCTCACTACGCGCGACCGTACGCTCACGACCGGCCGCGGCTGCGGCAAGCCGTCGCCGGGCGAGCCGCCGTACAGAAACACCCCCGGCCGGATCAGATCGAACGCGAACGACGCTCCCCGCAACGCGGCGGCGCTGTTCGCCACGTGCAACAGGGCGGGCCGGCGCGGCAGGCGCTCGACGGCCGCGAGAAACCGCTCGAGCTGCCGCTCGACCGACCCGTCGTTCCGGTCGGCGGAGTGGAACTGCGTGTAGCACCCCTCGAAGGTCGGGGTATCCACCGCGTGGCCCAGTTCGTCTACCTCGTCCCAGCGCACCCCGGAGCGACCCATGCCGGTGTCGATCTCGACGTGGAAGGGCTGGTCGCCGCGCGCGGTCCACTCCGCGATCGTGCCCGCGTCACCGAGCGCGGGCGTCAAGCGGTGGCGCTCGTACTGGTCGAAGAGCTGGGCCCGCGCCGGCAGGAAGACGAGTACCGGCCGAGTGATCCCGGCCGCGCGCAACTCGGCGCCTTCTTCGATCGTCGCGACGCCGTAGCCCCACGGATCCAGCGGCTCCAGGGCCGCAGACACGGCAACGGCTCCGACCCCATAGCCGTTCGCCTTCACGATGGGGAGGAGCCGTGCGCCCGCGGCCCGTGCCACGGTGCGGGCGTTGTCGACCAGGGCGTCCAAGTCGACTTCAATCCAGGCTCGGCTGCCCATCCCGCTCATTGACACGCTCACAGGCGCGCGTATCATACCCCGCCCGGAGGCTAAATGCAAGGCGATTCAGCGCTTGGACGTGCTCTCGCGCTCGTCCGCGACTTGCGGACGCGCTGTCCCTGGGACCGCGCCCAGACCCCGCAGACGCTTCGTCCCTACCTCGTCGAAGAAGTGCTGGAGCTCGACCAAGCGATCCAGACCGACGACCCCGAGGCGCTGAGCGACGAGCTGGGCGACGTGCTGCTCCACCTCGCGTTCCAGATCGTGATCGCGGAAGAGCGGTCGCAATTCAACGCCGAGGTCGTGACGCGGTCGCTCGAGGAGAAGATGTGGCGGCGCCATCCGCACCTGTACGGGGGCGCGAAGGGCGCGGACCACGCCCAGTGGGAGCTGGTGAAGCGCCGTGAGCCCCGCGCGGGCGGGAAGCGGGGGACGCTGGCGGGACTGCCACCCACACTGCCCCCGCTGCTCGCCGCGTACCGGCTGCAGGAGCGCGCCGCGGGAGTGGGCTTCGACTGGCCCGACGCGGCGGGGCCGATGGCGAAGGTCAAAGAAGAGACGGCCGAGGTGGAGCGCGAGACGAAGGGCGGGAATCGGGCGGCGATCGAGAACGAGCTCGGCGATCTGCTGTTCGCGGTCGTGAATCTCGCGCGCAAGCTCGGCATCGAGCCGAACCGCGCGCTCGAGCGGGCGAACGCGAAGTTCAAGCACCGCTTCGAGCAGGTGGAAGCGCTCGCCGAGGGGCGTGGGGTTCAGATCGGCAGGGCGAGCCTCGAGGAGTTGGACAAGCTGTGGGAGGAAGTGAAGCGCTCCCCCTAGTCCTTGTACGGATCGAACTCCTCCGCCCCGGCCATGACGACGATGAGCGGGCGGAGAGTGTGGAGCACCTGGATGGTGGGTCCCTGCGCCGCCAGCACGTCGGGGAGCCGGCGGTAGACGTGCGGACTTTCGTCCGTACCTCCGCCCCGCAGCACAACGCCCTTCCGCTTCACCCAGTCCTGCATCATCTCCCGCGAGATGGCTCCCTCCTTCACGATGCGGCCCTTGCGCGTGCGCTTCCCCGCCGCTGCCGTCCGGCTCATCACGCGGCCCGCGCCGTGGACGGTGGAGTAGAGCGCCCGCGTCTGTAGATCACGCACGGCCCTGTCGCTCGAGTCGGCGCCTTGGATGATCACCGCGTCGTCACCCATCGAGCCGCCCACGAACCCCTTCTGCCCGGGGAACGCCGGCGTCGCACCCTTGCGCACCACGTACAGGCGCTCACCGTCGTGCTCCTCCACCCACGCGAAGTTGTGGTGGTTGTGCACCAGCTCGAGCTCGTGGCCGCCGAGGATCTGCACGACCTTCCGCGCCACCCACTCCCGCCCCGCGTAGGCATAGCGGCCGGCGAGGCTCATCAGCTGCCAGTAAGCGTCGCCGAGCGGGGTGGTGACATCGAGCAGCGTCTCGCGCTCCGGCACGCGCTCGCCCCACGCCCGGTCCTGGCCGAGAGCGAGGAATCCACGCGCGACGCCGAAGCCGAAGCCGCGGGAGCCGAAGTGCACGCCGACCCAGATGCGGTCCGCCTCGTCCGCGAAGACGTCGACGTAGTGGTTCCCGCCGCCGACGGTGCCGAGCTGGGCGCGCGCCTTACTGCGCAAGCGCTCGCGCTCGTGGTTCCCGGGCACCGCCTCCCACGCCGGGGAATCGAACAGCGGATCGTCGATCGGCGCGTCGTCGGCCTGATTCTTTCGCCCCACCCCGAACGAGAGCGACGCTTGAATCTCGTCGGCAAACTCGCCGAGGCGGCCCTCGAGCTGCACGCGCGTGAGATCCGTCCGAATCGCCGCGTTGCCGCAGGCGATGTCGAAGCCGACGCCCACGACCGACACCCGGTTTCGGTACGCGGCCACGCCGCCGATCGGCATCACGTAGCCCAGGTGGCCGTCGGCCATGAGCGCCACCCGCTCCGCCCGAGCCGCCACGTCGCGCAGCTGGGCCAGCGTATTCTCCTCGTGCTGTCCGAAAATGTATGACTCTGCCATCACGCCTTCCTCCATGATACGACGATACGACCTTGGCCCGGCCGGGGTGAGGGGGACGACCACCCGCGCGGACCGGGCCGAAAACAATTCGCCCCACACGTGGCCGGCACGGGTGGGGCGAGGGCGTATGAGCGAGAGGGTGTGGGTCTCCGCTAGCGCCGTGCTCCGCAGATGGCGCGCTTCACGGCCACAGCTTGTACAGCGTCCGCGGAAACGCGATGGCCTCGCGGATGTGGGAGATGCCGCAGATCCACGCCACGGTGCGCTCGACGCCGAGCCCGAACCCCGCGTGCACGAACGTCCCGTACTTGCGCAGGTCCAGGTACCAACCGTAGGCGTCGAGCGGCAACCCCTCGGCCTGGATGCGGGCGACCAGCTTGCCGTGATCGTCCTCGCGTTGGCTCCCCCCGATGATCTCCCCATATCCCTCCGGCGCCAGCATGTCGTTGTTGAGCACCGTGCGGGGGTCGGCCGGGTTCTCCTTCATATAGAAGGCCTTCACCGCCTTGGGGTAGTTGAACACCATCACGGGGCGGTCGTACTGTTTCGCCAGCAGGGTCTCGTCCTCTCCGCCTAGGTCCTGGCCCCACGTCATGTCAGACCCCAGCGCCTTGAGCTTTTCAACAGCGTCGGTGTAGGAGATGCGGTGGAACGGGGCCACGACACGCTCGAGCGGCGCCAGGTCGCGCTCCAACTCGGCGAGGTCGGCCTTGCGGCGGTCCAGGCAACGCGCCACCACGTAGGAGACGAACTCCTCCTGGAGCCGCATATTGTCGTTCGAGTCGTTCCAGGCGACCTCGGGCTCCACCATCCAGAACTCGGTGAGGTGGCGCCGCGTCTTGGACTTCTCGGCGCGGAAGGTGGGGCCGAAGCAGTACACTTTCCCCAAGGCCGCCGCCGCCGCCTCGACGTACAGCTGGCCGGTCTGGGCGAGATAGGCCTTCCCCAGATCGAAATAGTCGGTCGCGAACAGCGTGCCGGCGTGCTCGCCGATGGAACCCGTGAGGATCGGCGTGTCGACCAGGACGAAGCCGCGCTCGTAGAAGAAATCGCGGATCGCCTGAATCACTTCGTGGCGCACCCGGGCGATCGCCACCTGGCGCCGCGAGCGGAGCCAAAGGTGGCGGTGCTCGAACAGGTAGGCAGTGCCGTGCTCTTTGGGTGTAATCGGGAAGTCGGGGCTGGGACCGATGATGACGAGGTCCGACGCGGTCAGCTCGATGCCGCCCCCCCCCGGAGCGCGGGCGTCGGCCCGCACCACGCCCGTGACCTCGACGGAGGCCTCCTGGGTGAGCCGGCCGAACGCCTCCCAGGCGGCGTCGGGTACTTCCTTCTTGGAGAGAACCGCTTGCAGGTAGCCCGTGCCGTCGCGCAGCACGACGAAGGCGATCTTCCCGCTCGAGCGCGTGGTGGTCACCCACCCGCGGACCGCGACGGTCTGCCCGCTGCCTGCCAGCGGCGGCAGCGCTTCGATGCGATGACGTTCCGGCATAGGCGCGGCATACTAGTGGCGGCTCTGTGCACTGTCAACGCGACCGCGTGCGTCCCCGTCGTGAAGCCCGGCCCTGTGCGCCAGGAGCTCGGCTGGCCCGCGTACCTGGGCGGCCCACGGCACGACGCCGCCGCCGCCGAAGTCCTCAATCCCGACCCCCGCCCCCTGTGGCACACCAGCCTCGGCCGCGCGGTGCGCGGCAGTCCCGCCCTCGGGGAGGCGATTCTCGCCGCCGGCACCGCCGACCGCGCCATCGTCCTCGTGGACCGGACGAACGGCGAGGTGCTGTGGCGCCAGCACCTGGAGGGGACGATCCGCGCCGGCCCGCTGCTCGACGAGGACCGGCTGTACGTCGCCACCGAAGCGCAACCCGAGGGGCGCGTGTACGCGATCCAGCTGCGCGATGGGAAGCCGATCTGGCACACGCGAGTGGGCAGCGTCGTCGCCCCGCTCGCCTCCGACGGCGAGGCGCTGTACGCGGGGACGGAAGGGGGCACGGTCGCCCGCATCGACCCTCAGGGCGGCCGCGTCGCGTGGCGGCGCACCGTGGCCGGCGCGATCCGTGCCGCGCCGGTCCCCACGCCCCACGGGCTCGCCGTCGCCACCACCGCCGACACGCTGTACCTGCTCGACCGGGCGACGGGCCGCGTGCGCGGCCGGTTAGCCACGCCGGGCGCCGTGCTCGCGACGCCGGCGACGGACGGCCGGCGCATCTACTTCGGCACGACCGACGGACGCGTGCTGGCGGTCGACCTGCCCGAGCTGACGGTGCGCTGGGAGCGCGCCGCCGGCGACGCGGTGTACGGGGCGCCGGCGCTCGTCGGCGACACGCTGTACGTCCTGGCGCGGGACGGCCGGCTGTGGTTGATCCCCGTGGATCAGCCGGAGGCGGCGACGAGCCACGCGCTGGGGATCGTGGCCACGGCGGGACCCACGCCCATCGCTTCCGGCGTGCTGGTGGGCAGCGTCTCGGGCGAGATCCTGCTCGTCGATCGCGCGAGCGGGAGCATCCTGTGGCGGGCGCAGGTGGCCGGACCGATCGAGGAGCCGCCCCTCGTGCAGGACCGGCAACTGGTCGTGGTGGGGGGGCGCGGCGATATTCACGCCTACCGCTGATGCGCGCGCCCCTCGTTGTCCTCACCCTCGCCGCGGCGTTCGCCGCGCCTCCCGCGCGGGCGCAGCGCGCCGTCCCGCCCCTGCGCCAGGGCGCCGTGCACTACGGCAAGTGGTTGACCGCCGGCGCGTCGGTGGCGTTGACGGTGATGGCGGCGCACGAGCACAGCTCCTCGCGCCGCGCCTGGGACGGAGTGCTCGCGATCTGT
>JBGPOM010000102.1:0-6621 GCA_041488075.1 Gemmatimonadota bacterium | reverse complement strand
GTGCTGCAAGAGATCGAGCTCAAACGCGTCGAGGAAGTCGGCTGCGACGACATCGTGGGCAACGAGGACTGCGAAGAGTTCGAAACCGGACCCGTGCTCGCGTCGCTCCCGCTCGGAACCGCCGCGACGGAGACGATGATCAGCATCACCGCCCCGCCCGGACAGTACGACGAGCTCGAATTCAAGATCCACAAGCCTGAGTCTTCAGACGACGCCGTCTTCATCGCGGCGCATCCGAACTTCGACGGCGTGTCGATCCGCGTGACTGGCACGTACAGCCAGGCTGGGGCTCGCAGCGACTTCGTGTTCACCTCTGACTTGGATGCCAACCAGGAGGTCGACCTGTCGCCGCCGCTGACAGTGAGCGAGGGAAGCCCGACCAATGTCACGTTGCGTGTGGACGTATCCACCTGGTTCCTGAACGCCGGTGGGACGGCCCTGGTCGACCCCGCGTCGGCCAATAGAGGCCAGCCCAACGAGGGGGTAGTCAAGGACCGGATCGGAGCCTCGATCGATGCCTTCCGTGACGACGATCACGACGGGCACGACGACGACGACCCCGAGGACCACGAAGGGTAGTTGTCAGGGGAGGGCGTCGGAGGCAGATTTGCTCCGATGCCCTCCACGGTATGGATCGACGGCAAATGGTACGACCGCGGCACCGCGGTCGTTTCCGTATTCGACCACGGTCTGCTGTACGGCGACGGTGTCTTCGAAGGGATCCGGGCGTACGGCGGCCGGGTCTTCCGGCTCGCCGACCACATCGACCGATTATACGCGTCGGCCAAGGCGATCTGGCTCGACGTTCCGCTCGGCAAGCCCGAGATGGTCCGGATCGTCGAGGAGGGGGTGGTGAAGAGTGGGCTCAAGGACGCGTACATCCGGCTGGTCGTGACACGCGGGGTCGGCGACCTCGGGCTCGACCCCCGCAAGTGCCCCAAGGCTTCGGTCATCTGCATCACGGACACGATCCGACTGTGGTCCGCCGACCGGTACGAGCTGGGGCTGACCGCCATCACTGCCGCCACGCCGATCAACCACCGAGAGAGCCTCTCCCCCCGCGTCAAGTCGCTCAATTACCTCACCCACATCCTCGCGAAGCTCGAAGGCATCGCCGCCGCGGTGGACGAGGTCATCATGCTCGACTCGGGGGGGTATGTGGCCGAGGCGAGCGGGATGAATTTGTTCGCGGTGACGCGCGGCGTCGTACGCACGCCGCCGCCGTACTCCGGGATCCTTCGGGGCGTCACGCGCGACACCGTGATCGAGCTCGCGCGCGAGGCCGGTTACGGCACCGAAGAGCTGCCTCTCAACCGCTACGATCTGTACACCGCCGACGAGGTCTTCCTCACCGGCACCGCCGCCGAGGTCGTGGGCGTCTCGAAGCTCGACGGCCGGTCCATCGGGTCGGGCGTCGCGGGCCCGGTCACCAAGGATCTCGCCGCGCGGTTCCGGGCCTACGTGACCACGGGCGATTAGCCCCGCGGAGTGCGCGCCCTCGGCATCTTCGCCCAGGCTCCCATCCCCGGCCGCGTCAAGCCGCGGCTCTCCGAAGACGTCGGTCCCTCCACTGCCGCGGAGGTCTACTGGCAGGTCGGGCGCCGCGTCATTGCGAGCGTCGCGGGCTCCGGGTACCGCACGATCACCTGGTTCACGCCGTCCACCGAGGGCGCATTCGTGCGCGAGTGGCTCGACGGCGTCGGGCGCGTGGAGCTGCGGCCCCAGGGAAGCGGGGGTCTCGGCGAGCGGCTGGCGCAGGCGTTCGCGCGGCACTTCGCCGACGGCGCGCAACGCGCGGTCATCATCGGTACCGAGTGCCCCGGCCTCGAGCGCCGCCACGTCACCGAGGCGTTCGCCGCGCTCGACGCTGGTGACTTGGTCCTCGGACCGACGCCGGCCGGCGGGGTATACTTGATCGGCCTGCGGGAGCCGCAGCCGGCGCTGTTGCGGGGCGTGCAGTGGTCGAGCGCTGCGATCCTGGCCCAGCTCAAGGCGCGCGCGGTGGGCGCGCGTCTTGCCTCACACCTGCTCCGCCCCCTGCGCGCAGTCGAGACATGGCAGGATGCACGAGCGCTCGGGCTCCTCTAGCAGCCGCTCAAGTATTGACCGGACTTTAGCTTAGCCACATATTGAGAGCCCTTTTGGGCGGCCGCGGCCGAGGTGAGCTATGCCATGGCGAGTGATCGCGCACGGTGACCAAGTTTGGCATGTGCACGCCGTAGCCGAGCGGCGCGCCAACACGGCGGCGTGGCAGCTGGTGCTGGCGTTCCGCGCCGCCTCCGAGCCGAGCCGGCGCCAGTCGTTCTGGACGCCGTATCCATTGGAGGCCACGTCGAAATCGTCGCTGTTCATCCAGGCCGAGCGCATTCCCGACGCCGTGCTGTCGCAGGTGCTGGCCGAGCGCTTCGCGTGAGCGCCGTGGATCTGCAGGACCTGCGGCGCATCGTGGGCGCGGTCGCGCGCCTCCACGGGGAAACGGTGAAGGAACTGACGGTGCGGTCCGACGTGCGCCACGTGAAGGTGGAGTTCGGGAGCGGGCTGATTCTCGTCATCTCGGCGGAGCGCGATGCGGACGGGCGTCCGCGGCTCGAGGTGGACGTCGTGGAGGCGCCGCAGGACGCGGCGCTCAAACAACAGATCGAGGTTCGCTTCGATTGAGGCCCGCGCGTGGGTGAGGGACGACTGCGCTTCCAGGAATTCGCCTTCCAGCGGCTGCCGAACGGCGGCTGCCGGGCCAAGGTCGTGCTGGGGTCGGCGGACGGGCGGCTGTTCGAGGGGCAATCGGACGGGGTGATGTCGCAGACGGGCGAGCTCCGCTGCTGCGCGGTCGCGGCGGTGCAGGCGCTGGAGCGGGTGGTGGACACGAAGCTGTCGTTCGAGCTACTGGGAGTGAAGGCCGTGCGCGCCTTCGATGCGACGGTCGTGATCGTGTCGCTGTCGGCCCGCACTCCCGATGAAGCCACGCGCCTCGTCGGCTCGTGCCTGACGGAGAGCGATCCGCCGCGTGGCGCGGCCCTGGCGGTGCTGAACGCGACGAACCGGTTACTGGGGAATTATCTGGCGACACGATGACGCGACCGACGATGGGCTGGATCGGGATCATGGGCGCCGCGGTGCTGGCCACCGGCTGCGCCTCCGCCGGCGCGCACACGCTCGGCGGCGGGTTACGAGGCGGGGCGGTCCCCGTCGCGCCGGCGGGCGACACGACGGCGCTCGGCCAGATCAGCGCCGCCATCGCCGGCGCGGAGCACGATTCCGCCGCCGATCAGTCGGCGCTGGACAGCCTGCACGGCCGTGCGCAGCCGTCCGCGGCGCCCGCCAGCGTCGCTCCCACCCGCCCCGACACCGCGGTGCGGGGCGAGGAAGTACAACAGGAGGCGGAGCGGCTGTTCGGCGCCGAAGGCCGGACGATCTTGGGCGCCAGCGACGATGCGGGCGCGACCTTCGACATCGATGTGGAGAGCTTCTCGGCGAACCACCGCGTCCTCGAGTACCTCGAGTTCTTTCAGCTGGACGCGCGCGACCGGTTCCAGATCTGGTTGGCGCGGCTCGGGCGCTACGAGGGGATGATCCGCGCGCGGCTACGGGCACGGGGCTTGCCCGAGGACCTCGTTTACCTCACCCTCATCGAAAGCGGCCTGTCGAACACGGCGGTGAGCCGCGCCCGCGCGGTGGGGATGTGGCAGTTCATCGCGAGCACCGGCCGGATGTACGGCTTGCAGATCGACCCGTGGGTGGACGAGCGGCGCGATCCCTTCAAGGCCACCGACGCCGCGGTGAATCACCTGGGCGATCTGGTGCAGCGGCTGGGCAGCGTGTACCTCGCGGCGGCCGCCTATAACGCCGGCGCGGGGCGCATCGAGCGCGGCATCCGCCGGCTTCCGGGCGAGCCGGACTCGATCAGCGACCAGACGTTCTTCCAGATCGCCGAGCGCCGCTATCTGCGGCGCGAGACCCGCGACTACGTGCCCAAACTGATCGCGGCGGCGCTCATCGCCAAGCAGCCGGGACGCTACGGCTTCACGGAGGTCGCGCCCCTCCCGCCCCTGGTGTTCGACGAAGTCACCGTGCCCGACGCGACCGGACTCGACGTGCTGGCGCGGCTGGCCGACACGACCGTGGCGGCCCTGCTCGAGTTGAATCCCCATTTCGTCCGCGGCATGACCCCGCCGGGTCGCAGCGCCCTGGTGCGCGTACCTCGGGGCACGGGCGCGCGCGTGGCGGAGCGCTTCGCCGACCTGCCGATCAACGAGCGCGTCACGTTCGTGGACCACTACGTGGCGGAGGGGCAGACGCTCTCCGGGATCGCGCAGCGCTACCGCGTGAGCGTGGCGATGCTGCGCGGCGCCAACCCCAGCCTGCGGGCGAACGCGCTGCGCATCGGTCAGCGCATCATCGTGCCGATGAGCGGTCGCGTCGTGCCCCTGTCGGCGTGGAGCACACCGCCCGAGCCCCGCTACCGCCGCATCGCGGGGGTCGGCAGCGCGGCGGGCCGGCACAAGGTCGTGGCGGGCGACACCCCCAGTGCCATCGCGCGCCGCTACGGCGTCGGCCTGACGGCGCTGCTCAATGCGAACGGGATGACGATGGGGAGCGTGATCCGGCCGGGGGACTGGCTCAGGATTCCCACCAAGTAGTCACCGAAAAAACGACGCCACGGCGGGCTGGGAGCCCTCGTGGCGTCGCGCGTTCCGGCTGTCGGGTCGCCTACTGGTGTTGGAACCCCCTCATGACCGACGTCGAGTATCCGTTCTGCGGGTCGCGCCCCGCCCCGAGCAGCTCCTCGACCTTGCCCGGCCCCCGGTTATAGGCCAACAGGGCCAGGGACATGTTGGTCGGGTAGCGATCGAGCAGGTCTCGCAGATAGCGGAAACCGATCCTGAGATTCGTGTCGCGGTCGAACAGCTGCTCGCTGGTCAGCCCCGGCTCGTACAGGCGCGCGGTGCTGGGGAGCACCTGCGTGAAGCCGATGGCGCCCGCCCGGCTCTTGGCCCGCTGGGTGAAGCCCGACTCGACCTTGACCAGCCGGAACGCCAGCCCCGGGTCGATCCCCTCGCTCAGCGCCACGTCGTAGATCGTGGTCGTGAGATCGGCGGGGATGCGGTAGTGCGCCGAATACTGGATAATCGCGTTGGCGCGGTCGAGCTGCAGCCGGGCGACTTCCAGCTCGCCCTGCTTCGCGTCGAGCTGCTGGCGCAGCGCGCGCAGCTCGCCCAACAGCTCGGGGCCGGAGGCCGGCACGCGCTCGGCATCCGCCGAGGCGCCGCGGGCCCACCCACCGACGGTACTCACCAGCAGGGCGCCCACCAGGATCATCCCGCCCCGCAGCATCAGACGTTGAGTGTTCGTACGCATACCCCTCTCTTGTGAGTCGTATCTGCCCGCACCAACGTGCGGTGCGGCTATCAAGCGCTGCTCAAGCGTCGAGCGGCGCCTTCTTCTTCTCCACCACGTGCACGTCCGCAATCACCATCGCCCCATCCGCGGCCTTCACCATGTCGTAGACGGTGAGCAGCGCGACCGACACGGCGGTCAGCGCCTCCATCTCGACACCGGTCCGGCCCACCGCCTTCACGGCCGCCCGGACCCGCACTCCCGGCAATCCCGCGTCGAGGCTCGCCTCCACCTCGACGTGGTCGAGACCGAGGGGGTGGCAGAGCGGGATCAGGTCCGCCGTCCGCTTCGCCGCCAGCGTCCCGGCCACTTCGCTCACGGCCAGCACGTCGCCCTTGGCGACGGCCTGATCGGCCACCAACTGGAACGCCTCGCTCGACATCCGGACTGCCCCCGTCGCCACCGCCGTCCGCACGCTGATCGGCTTGCCACCCACGTCCACCATCCTCGCCCGGCCCGCCTGATCGACGTGTGAAAGCTTCATGAACGTCCCACCAGGTCCTCCGCCAATACGGCGGTGACGAGCTGCGGGTTCACGTTCCCCTGCGCGAGTTCGCGCGCGTCCATGACGCGGGCGATCGCTTCGATCAGCTTCTGCGTCGCGCCTCCGCTCTTCGCTTCGGCGCGCAGCCGGCCCGCGAGCGCGTCCAGCATCTCGGTGAAACCGCCCCGCGCCTGAAAGGGCATCTGACTGAGCGCGAGGGCGTAACGTGCCGCGGCACCCTTCTGCACGGCCTCCGACAGGTCGGCGGCCCGCCGGCTCCCCGCTCCCGCATCCCCTTCTGTGGCAAGGAGCCTGCCAATGCACCCCTCCGCAGCGCTAACTCGTTGAGCCAGTTCGACTTTTCCATTTATCCTGAGTACCTGCTGTGCGAAAACTGTCACGACACTGTCGGCGATTCGTGCGACACGAACCCGCACAACGCGGGACAGGACGGTTGGCAGGAGCGCTTCGGGGTCCGCCGCAGTGAGCACGACAACAGTGTCGGCGGGCGGCTCCTCGAGCGCCTTGAGCAGCGCATTTGCGGCGTCCTCCGCCCCGCGTTGGGGAATCAGACGCTCGGCATCCCCCACGATGAAGACCTTGCGCCGGGCGAGGGCCGGCGTCAGTGCCATGCGCCGCAACAACAGGCGCACCGCCGCGATCGCGTGGCTTGCCAGGCCACCAGGAGCGGCGTACAGCGGCTGCTCGCGCCGGGCGGTCATCTCCTCCGCCAGCGCCTCTGC
>JBGPOM010000101.1:0-6652 GCA_041488075.1 Gemmatimonadota bacterium | reverse complement strand
CGGCCCCGCGCAGCGTCACCGTGAGCGACGGCGTTGAGGGCGGCGCCTGCGTCGCGGCGGGTGCCGCGGCCGCGCCCGAGAGGAGGGCGCAGAGGGGGAGAACCGGCCCGCGCCGCACCCTAGAACCGGTGGTCGAGCCGGGCGGTGAAGCGCAGTCGTTCGCCGGTGGTCACCGCTTTCGCGACGTACAAGCCGAAGCCGCCCCAATCCACGCCGAGCCCGAGGTCGGCGAGCCAGCTGCCGAGCGTCGGCAGCCGGTCGCTCGGGAGGCGCCCGGGGCCGTTCCCCACGAGCCACGCCTGCCCGGCGTCCGCGAAGACTACGATGTCCAACCCTTCGAGCCAGAACGGCGAACCGCCCTCATCGCGATCCGCGCCTTCGTCGCGCCCCCCCCCCCCTCCGCCCCAGGGGGTATAGCTCCAGTTGAGCTTCACGTGTCCGCGGTATTCCGCCTGCAGCGCGAGCACGCGATCGCAGGCGGCCACGAGCGATCCCGCGAACGCCGGATCGGCGATGTCGCGGTTGCACGCGCTGTGGCGGAAGCCGTAGCCGGTGACGGGGTCGGGGCCGCCCAGCGAGAGGCGCCGCTGCAGCGGCAGCGGATCGCCGCCCACCCAGCCGCCGGCGAGCAGACGCAGGTTCACGCGGCCCGAGGGGCTGACTCGGGCGTAGCGCCGCACGTCCACGAACAGGCGATTGAAGGCGTACGACCCGTCCGTCGGGATCGCGCTTCGCAGCGCCGCGGGCACGCCGGTCTGCGGCGCCACGTCCTTGCTGCTCGAGTGCTCGAGGGTGGCGCGCAGCAGCCACCCCGACGTGGGATCGTCGAAGTCGTTCCGCGTGTCGAGGGTCGCGTTCCCGCTCAGTGTGGTGTAGTGCCCTTCGTCGATCGGCGGATTGGGGCGCCAGGCGTCCGAATTGCGGAACAGCGTCCACGGGTCGCGGGCCGCGACGCTAGCCTGCCAATCGTGCCGCAGCTCGAGCGTTACGGCGATCTGCCGCTCGGGGTGCGCGAACACGCGCGCCGCCCACCCCTTGTTGAGATAGTAGTCGCGGTAGTCGCGGGCGAAGACGAACGCGCTCCATCCCACCTCGGAGTTACGGAGCCCCCAGTCTTCGATCGGCGCCACGACGTCGTAGGCGCGGAACCCCACGCCGAACGGCCGGATCTCCCCCGAGCGCAGCTCGGCGCGCACCATGTAGCCCAGATCGCTGCGCTTGTCGCTCAGGTCACCCGCGGAGCGGAACACGCCCAGCGCGTCGAGGCGGATGCGCAGGTTCTCTTCGAGCTTCCAGTCGAACAGCGGCCCGAACACGATCGGCAGCCCCTCGACGCGGTTGAACGTCCCACCGGTCGCGATCGTGAGCGAGGAGCGCGTGTCGGCGGTGCCCCACGACACCCGGGCGCCCGGGTTCCAGAGGCGACGCCGCAGGTTTGGTGCGTAGGCGATTTCATCCCCTTCGCCCCGCAGGCGGTAGAAGAGCGGCTCGCGGTACTGCCGTACCTCCCCGCCAATCCGCGATTGCTCCGCGCCCTGGACCGTTCCTCCCACGACGATGAGGTTCCCCGTCACCTCCGCCCCCGGCTCGAGCAGCGCATCGCCGTTGATGACGAGCAGCGTGCCTTCCACCCGCCCGCCGACGAGCGCGGGGCCGCTCCGGACCGCGACGTCGCCGCGCCACTCGTTGCCGCGCGGCAGGCGCGTCCGGCCCACCAGGCGCGTCGTCGTGGACGCGTTGTAGAGCTGGATCACTTCGTCGGTCACGACCCGCGGGAGCTCGCGCGCCTGGGGCGTGGCGCCGGAGCTGTCGGGGTGAATGACGATCGTGGTGTCCTGGATCGTCGCCAGAACTAGAAGCAGCGCGAGCATAATTGAGCCTTGGTTGGGGCTGTTGGGCGGCGGCGCACGAGACGTGCCGCGGCTCGAGCCCCGAGCGGCGCGACCGCCGGGCGGAGCCGTGTCATCATGTCACGTTGCGCGGCGGCTCGATCCCGAGCCGTCGCATCCGCCGGTAGAGGTTGGCGCGGTCCGTGGACAGCCGGCGGGCCGCCTCGGCCACGTTGCCGCGCGCGGCCGACAGCGCGCGCGCGATGAGCTCGCGCTCGTGCTGGTCGAGCGCTTCCGCGAGGGCGACGTCGCGCCACGCCGTCTCACCGGCGGTCGCCCGACCGCCGTCCTGCGCGGGAGGCAGCACGCGGGCCACGTCGTCCGCCGTGATCGTCTCGCCGGTCGCGAGGATGGCGAGCCGCTCCACGATGTTCGCCAGCTCGCGCACGTTCCCGGGCCAGCGGTAGGCGCCGAGCAGCTGCAGGGCGCCGGCGTCGAGCCGCACGGGGCGGCCAAGTCGGGCGGCGCAGCGCGCCGCGCAGTGGCGCACGAGCGGCGGTATGTCATCCGGCCGCTCCCTGAGCGGCGGAATGTGGATCGGCAGCACATTGAGCCGGAACCAGAGATCTTCGCGGAACTGGTGCTGCCGCACCGCCGCCGTGAGCTCCTTGTTGGTGGCGGCGATCACGCGGACGTTCACCGTGAACGGCCGCTCGCCGCCCAGCCGCTCGACCACGCCCGTCTCGAGCACCCGCAGCAGCTTGGCCTGCGCTTCCGCGCTCAGGTCGCCCACCTCGTCGAGGAACAGCGTGCCGCCGTCCGCCAGCTCGAAGCGACCCTGCCGGCGCTCGGTGGCGCCGGTGAAGGCGCCGCGCTCGTGGCCGAACATCTCGGACTCGACCAAGTCGCGCGGAATCGCCGCGCTGTTCACGGTGACGAACGGCTTCCCGGCTCCCCCCCGAGCGCTCTGGCGGTGAATCGCCGCGGCGACGAGCTCCTTCCCCGTGCCCGACTCGCCGGTGATCAACACGCGGGACTCGGTGGGCGCCACGCGGGCGATCATCGCGCGCAGCTCGTCCATCGCGACGCTCGTCCCGACCAGCGGGTCGGCGTGGCCCAGCTGCTCGTGCAGGCGCCGGTTCTCGGCGAGCGTGCGGCCCAGTTCGAGAGCGCCCCGCAGCGCGACCAGCACCCCCTCCGGCGTGAGCGGCTTCTCGAGGAACTGGAACGCGCCGAGCTTCGTCGCGCGTACGGCGTCAGCGAGGTTTGCCTTGCCGCTCATCATCACCACGGGGACGTGCGGCGCCCGCTTCTTGAGCTGCTCCAGCGTGGCCAGCCCGTCCAGCCCCGGCGGCATCATCAGGTCGAGCAGGACCACATCGGGGGCGTCCTCGGCCACGAGGGCCAGCGCCGCCTGGCCGTTGGGCGCCTCCAACGTCTCGAACCCCTCGGACTCGAGGAGCGCGCCCACCATCTTGCGGATGTTGGCCTCGTCGTCAACGAGCAGGATGCGGGGGCTCATAGCGGGGGTCGGGGAGAGGGGGAGGGGGAGGGGGAAGGGGGGGGGAACACGATGGCGAAGGTGGCGCCGCCGCCGGGCGTCGCGGTGAGGGCGATGGTGCCGCGGTGGGCCTCGAGCGTCTGGCGCACCAGTGCCAGCCCAAGCCCCGTGCCGTCGAGCTTGGTCGTGAAATAGGGCTCGAACACGCGCTGGCGCAGGTCGTCCGGTATGCCGGGGCCGTGGTCCGCGACCGTGACCGCAATGCCGCTCGCGTCCCCCGTCACCGTGACGTCGATTGCGCCGTGCCCGCCCATCGCCTCGGAGGCGTTACGCAGCAGGTTTGCGAACGCACGCCGCAACGGGTCGTAGTGGCCCATGATGATTGCGCCCCGCCCGCCATTCGCCCGCACCGCGACCTGCACACCCTCCGGCACGCCGGTCCGCCCCAGCTCCTCGAGCAGCTCGACGAGATCGATCTCGCTCTGCGGACCCTCGGGCAGGCGCCCGAAGTCCGCGAACTCCCGCGCCAGCCGCTCCAGCCGGTCGGTCTCGGCGGACAGGACTTCGACCGCGGTGGCCGACCGCGCGTCTTGTCCTTTAGCGCGCGCCCCTACGCCGGACCGCTGCAGCTGGTCCACGGCGATGCGCATCGACGTCAGTGGGTTCTTGATCTCGTGCGCGACGCGGCGCGCGACTTCGCGGAAGGCGCGCAGCCGTTCCGCCTCGAGCTCCCGGTCCCGCGCGGCAGCGAGCGTCGCGGCGAGATCGCGTAGCGCCTGGCGCAACGCCTCGAACTCCGGCGCCCCGCGCGTGGACGCTCCCCCCCCGGGGAGCGGCTCGCGCCGCCGGATCAGCTGCGTCCACCCCACCAGCTCGTCGATCGGGCGCGACAGCTGGCGCGAGAGGTGCCCCGCGACGTTCACCGACGCGTACAGCACCGCCGCGCCGAGCAGCAGGATCACCACGGCGATGCCGGCCGTGTAGTAGCGGAGGAACGTTTCGGCGCGCCGGGCCAGGGTGACGGACGCGGAGACCTGATTGAGGTGATGGCGCAGCGCGACGCGCTCCGCCGGGGTCAGGTGCAGCGTGTCGACCGCGTCGAGCAGAATTCGCGCCGACAGCGCGACGCGCTCAGAGGACGCGCGCACCCCGGCCGTCGGCAGCAGGGTACGCACCGAGAGGACCCAGCCCCCGACGGCGAGCACCGTCGGGACGGCGGTCATGGCGACGAGGATCAGGAAGATTCGCCGCCGGAAGGGAAGCGCCATATTGTAGCCCGCAATCTAGGACAGAATCCTGGGTGCGACAATTCGACACAGGGGATCGCGGGAGGAACTGATGAAGAGCCACACGCACTATCTGTGGTTCAACACGAAGCAGCGTCAGGAGATCATCGACATCACCGACCAGGTGGCCGGGGAGGTTGAGAAGAGCGGAGTGCGGGAGGGCTTCGTGCTGGTGAGCGCGATGCACATCTCGGCCTCGGTGTTCGTGAACGATCATGAATCCGGGCTGTGGCACGACATTCTGGCGTGGCTCGAGGGGACGGTCGCCCCCTGGGATCCCCACCGTTACCGCCACAACGAGACGGGGGAGGACAACGCGGCGGCCCACCTGCGGAGCCTGACGGTGGGGCACGAGGTGATCGTGCCCGTTACCGCCGGGAAGCTCGATTTCGGGCCTTGGCAGCGGGTGTTTTACGGGGAATGGGACGGCCAGCGCAAGAAGCGCGTGATCATCAAGGTGCTGGGGGAGTAAGTCCCCGTTGGGACGGCTACGCCGCCACGTCGACGTAAGTCGCGTAGGTCTGCAGCCGCGGCGGCTTATCTCCGTCGTCCCCTGACCCTTGCAGGTGGAACGCTAGCGCGCTTCTCATCCGGCGCTCGACTTGGCGCCGCGTTGCCCCGGTGGCCACGCAGCCGCCGATGTCGGGGGAATACGCGGAATAGCCCGTCTTCGTCTTCTCCACGAGGATGAGCACCTTCATAGAAGCCTCGCCTGCTTGAGAATGCTCTTGAGCGTCTTGGGCGCCAGCTCATCGCGCGGATGCCCGGCGATCGTTACGACCCCAGGCCGGCGCGGATGCTTGTATTGTCGGTGACTGCCCCGCATGCGCGCAAGATACCACCCGTCGTCGCGCAGGAGCCGGATGACCTCTCGCACGTTCACCGCTCACGGTTGCGTGGGGGCGGCAGGGGACTGTCATCCTATTGCCGCAGCCCGTCACCGAAAGTCCCGGGCCCTGCCAGGGCAAGAAGCGGGTGATCATCAAGGTGCTGGGGGAGTAGTCGAGATGAGTACCTGCTCCCAAACGGCGTCTTCCCCTTGCGGTTGCTCGAGCTTCACGACGCGCTGCGGCGATTGGCTCACCCACACCAGCGCCCGGCGACCCCGTGATGTCACGCGGCTGATGCCCAGTGTCTCGGCGATCTCCGCGTGCGTGTACCCCTCCATCTCCTTCAGGACGACCACCGCCCGCTGGGCGGGGGGCAACGCATCGAGCGCTGCCCACAGCGCCAGGTTCTCGGCGGTCCCTTGGGCACCCGCGACCTCCTCGGGCGCCATCCAGGCCGACCTCGCGGCGCCGGCGAATCCCGCGCTGCCGCATCAGCGCCACCCGCGCGGTGACCCGCCCCAACCAGGCGCCCAGCCGTCCGCGCTCTTCGTATCGCGTGAGAGCCTCGGGCAGCCCCACGGATACGTCGTGGACGACGTCCTCGGCATCCTCCCGGCTGCCGGTCAGGCGGTACGCCAGGCGGAACAGACCGGCCCCGAAGTCGTCGTACAGCAGCCCCAGGGCAGCCGGGTCGCCCTCCCTGGCACGCCCGACCAGGTTGGCCGATTCTGGGCGTTCGGACACTGTTGCGTGCGTGGCCATGCGCTATGATGCCAATGCCTTAGAGGATCAGGATGTTACTGACCCCATCGTCGCCTATAGTATTCCGCGCGCAAGTTGTTTATTATCAAGGGTTCATGCATCTGGCAGCTGAGTCGGCGAGGGGTCGGATCATCAGGCGGCGCTTGCGAGCCCCGGCATCGGGTCGGGGCAGGGCGCACGGCGCGCTGAGGTGAGCTCGACGACCCTCCCCGACACCCTGCCAGCCACAACTACGGCGAGTCTCGCCACCAACAAGAGCCCGACCCGGCATCCTCACGTCCACGTCTCCCCCGCTTTGGCGGTGGGACGGCGCTGCGACGGGAGTGCACCCCGGTCGTGAGCCTGGAACCGAGTCCGAAATGACACCCCAGCAACACAATCATCTGCCGCGCCCCGTTCACAAGGAACCCCCTCCCCACGCGCCCAATGCAGCGCTGCTCATCG
>JBGPOM010000100.1:0-6654 GCA_041488075.1 Gemmatimonadota bacterium | reverse complement strand
GTTCACCTGCACCAAGTGCAAGTACCGGTGGGCGAGCCGTACCGACCCGACCAGCTGTCCCGAATGCGACGGCGGTGGCGGGCCGATCGAGCAGGACCCCGACGTGCTCGACACCTGGTTCTCGTCGTGGCTCTGGCCGTTCGCGACGCTCGGGTGGCCCGATGAGACGCCCGACCTGAAACGATTCTACCCGGGCCATACACTGGTCACCGGGCCCGACATCCTGTTCTTCTGGGTCGCCCGGATGTTGATGGCGGGCTACCACTTCATGGGGAAGCAGCCGTTCGCGACCGTGTTCCTGCACGGCATCGTGCGCGACACGAAGCATCGCAAGATGTCGAAATCGCTCGGCAACGGAATTGATCCACTCGTGGTGGTGGAGAAGTTCGGCGCCGACGCGCTCAGGTGGACGTGCATCGCGAACACGGCACTAGGACAGGACCTGATGCTCGACCCTGAGGACCTCGAGACGACGTTCGCGCCGGGGCGCAATTTCGCGAACAAGATCTGGAACATCGGATGGTTTATTATCGCCCAGTTCACGGGGGATGTGACGCCGGTCGAAAGACTCGACCCCAAAACGCTCACGCTCGCCGACCGCTGGATCCTGTCACGCGCGCAAGCGACAATCCGCGAGGCCACCGCGTCCTATGAGCAGTTTCGGCTCGACGAGGCGGCGAAGCGCTGCTTTGCGTTCGCATGGAACGAACTGGCGGATTGGTACCTGGAGTCGGTGAAGCCTCGACTGGTCGGCTCGAGCGCCGAGACGCCCAGGGCGGTCCTTGCCTACTGCCTCGACGTCGCCCTGCGGCTGCTGCACCCTGTGGTCCCCTTCATTACTGAGGAGCTCTGGCAGAAGCTGCCCGGCCGGAAGGCCGACGAGCTGATCGCGGTGGCCGAGTGGCCCGCGCGGCGGCCCGAGCTCGAGGATGCCGGCGCCGACGCGCAGTTCGCGCGCGTCAAGACGGTGATCGAGCACATCCGCTCGATCCGTGCCGAGTACCGCATCCCGCCCAAGACGCAGCTCCGGGTGGCGATCGCCCTGCGCGGCGGCGACCGCGCCGCGACGTTCGAAGGCGAGCGGGAGACGATCGAGCGGCTCGCCCAGCTCGAGAGCCTGACGCTCGATGGCGCGCCGGCTACCGTAGAGGGGGCCCACGCGGTGTTCGGTGACGGCAGCGAGATCGTCGTCGCGCTGGCAGGAACGATCGACGTCAAGCAGGAGTGCCGGCGGCTCTCCGAGGAGCTGACGCGGCTCGACCAGCAGCTCGCCGGTCTCGCGGCGAGGCTCACCAACGAGAACTTCGTCTCTCGCGCGCCGGCCGACGTCGTCGCGCGGGAGCGGGAGAAGGAGAAGACGTGGCGCGAGCAGCGCGACGTGCTGGCCGGCAAGCTAAGGGCCCTGGGCTGCGTCTAGTCGTGGCCGGGGCCGCGCTGCTCGCGGCCTGCGCCAACGTCGGCGACCCGCCCGGCGGGCCGCCCGACACCGCGCCGCCCGGGATCGTCGCGATGCGTCCCGAGTCGGGCGCCGTCGTCCCCGGCTGGAAGGACGACGCCGTCATCCAGTTCGACGAAGTCATCGACGAGATGGCGGGCACCGGCGCGAACACCCTCGCGGGCCGCGTGCTCCTCTCCCCCGTCCTGGGCGACGTGCACGTGACCTGGGGCCGCACCAAGATCCGCGTGAAGCCCAAGGAGGGCTGGAAGCCCGGACGTGTCTATCGCCTCGAGCTGCTGCCCGGCATCCTCGACCTGCGCCGCAACAAGCTCGCGAGCGGCCGCGTGAGCGTCTTCTCCACCGGGCCGGCGATCGGCCACGCGACGCTCGAGGGCACGGCCCTCCAATGGGTCGAGCAGCGCATTCTCGCCGGGGCGCTAATCGAGGCCGTGCCCCTCCCCGACAGCATCGGCTACTTGAGTCTGGCCGATTCGACGGGCCGGTACCACCTGGAGCCCCTCCCCGCCGGGCGCTACGTCGTGTACGCCACCGCCGACCAGAACAGCAACCGGCGCCGCGACCGGCGCGAGCCCTACGACTCCGCGGTGATCACACTCGACTCGAGCGCGACGGTGACGCTCTACACCTTCGTGCACGACACCGCGGGGCCGCGGCTGCGCCTCGCCACGGCGGTCGATTCGTTCACCCTGCGGCTCGAGTTCTCCCAGGCCCTCGCCGCGGGCGCGCCGCTCGACTCGACGCGCCTGCGGGTCCTCCAGCTCCCCGACTCGACCCCCGTCCCGACGCCCGCGATCCTCACGCTGCGGCAGTACGACTCCCTGACCGCGGCGGAGCGTAGGGCGGCCAAGGCGGACAGCACGCGCGCTGATACGGTCACGCGACGCGATAGCGCCGCGGCGGTGTCGCCCCGAGCAGCGGCAGCCCGCCGGGCTGCCG
Organism: Gemmatimonadota bacterium; assembly: GCA_041488075.1. Lineage (GTDB taxonomy): Bacteria > Gemmatimonadota > Gemmatimonadetes > Gemmatimonadales > GWC2-71-9 > 20CM-2-65-7. The sequence goes on along the minus strand of JBGPOM010000100.1, from coordinate 4,259 downwards.
CGCGTGCCGATACCGCGGCGCCCCGGGTCGATACGAGCGCCGTCCGGCTCCTGCTCGCCCAACGCCCCGTTCCGCTCGACAAGGTCGTGCTCCGCTTCGCCCATCCCCTCGCCCCCGAAACCCGCTACCTGATCCGCGTTCACGGGGCCGTGAACTTGACCGGTGCCGCGGGCGAGGGACAGATCGTCGTGCTGACGCCCAAGCGCGTCGCGGCCGACACGACGCACCGCGCCCCACGCCCCACGCCTCCATGACAGACCCGCGCCGCCACCTTCCCGCCGTGGAAGCCTTGCTCGAGGGACCCGGGATCGCGCCGCTCCTCGCCGCGCACCCGCGCGCCCTCGTGGTCCGCGCGGTGCGGCAGACCGTGGACGCCGCGCGCGCGGGCGGCGGAGCGCCGCCGGCCGAAGGGTGGGACGCGGCGGTGCGCGCGGCGGTAGCGCGCCTCGCCGCGCCGTCGCTCGCGCCGGTGATCAACGCCACGGGCGTGGTGTTGCATACGAACCTCGGCCGCGCGCCGCTCGCCCCCGCCGCGATCGCCGCGCTCACCCGCGTCGCCGGCGGGTACTCCGCGCTCGAGTACGACCTGGGCCGCGGCGCCCGCGGCTCGCGCCACGCCCACTGCCGCGACCTGCTCGTCGAGCTCACCGGCGCCCCCGACGCGCTCGTCGTGAACAACGCCGCCGGCGCCGTGCTGCTCGCCTTGAGCGCGCTGGCGCGCGGCGGCGCCGCGATCGTGTCGCGCGGCGAGCTGGTCGAGATCGGCGGCTCGTTTCGCATCCCCGACATCATGGCCCGCTCGGGCGCCACTCTGGTGGAAGTCGGGACGACCAATCGAACCCACCGCAAGGACTATGAGTCCGCGCTGAACGCCGAGAGCAGACTGCTGCTCAAGGTGCACCGGTCCAACTTTCAGGTGAGCGGCTTCACCGCCGAGGTCCCCGCCGCCGAGCTTGCCGAGCTGGCCCACGCGCGCGGCGTCGCGTTCTTGTACGACGTGGGGAGCGGGTTGCTGCTTGACCTCGCACCCTGGGGACTGACGGGCGAGCCTACGGTGCTCGAGGCGTTGGCAAACGACACCGACGTCGTAACCTTCAGCGGCGACAAGCTCCTGGGCGGCCCGCAGGCGGGGATCCTGCTCGGCAGCGCGGCGGCGATCGCCGCGTGCCGCGCCGATCCGATCGCCCGCGCCGTGCGCGCCGACAAGCTGACACTGGCCGCCCTCGAGGCTACCCTCGCGCTGTATCGCGATCCCGAGACGGCACGCCGGGAAATCCCGGTTCTCCGGATGCTGACGGAAGACAAGGAGGCGTTGCAGAGTCGAGCAGAGATGCTGAAGAACGCCGTGGGAAATGCTGCCGAGGTGATCGACGGGGAGTCCGAGGTGGGGGGTGGCTCGTTCCCGGGAGCGAAGCTCCCCACCTGGCTGGTGGCAATCAACCCCGGACACCTGACACCCGACACCTGTCTGGCGCAGCTGCGCTCCGCCGACCCTCCGGTGATCGCCCGCATCGCGGACGGGCGCGTGGTCCTGGACCCCCGGACGATCCTCCCGGACCAGATCGAGACCGTCGCCCGTGCGCTCCGTGGCTAACGCCGTCTTCCTCGACCGCGACGGCACGATCGTCGCCGATCCCGGATACCTCCACAAGCCGGAGCAGGTCAAGCTGCTCTCCGGTGCCGCTGCGGGCCTCCGTCGCCTCAACGCGAGCGGATACCTCGTCGTCGTGGTGACCAACCAGTCGGGGATCGCGCGGGGACTCTACAGCGTCCAGGACTACCGTGCCGTGGAGCGGCGGCTCGGCGAGCTGCTGGGGGCGGAGGGCGCGCGCATCGACGCGTCGTACTTCTGTCCCCATCACCCGCAGGCCCCGGAACCGTGTGAGTGCCGCAAGCCCCTCACCAAGCTGTTCCGGGAGGCGCAGGCGGCGCTGGACATCGACTTCGCCCGATCCTGGTGGGTCGGCGATCGCCTCTCGGACGTGCAGCCCGCCCGCACCCTCGGTGGCCGGGCGATCCTCGTGTCCACCGGCCAGGGGAGCCTGCACCAGGGGCAGGCCCGGGCGACGGGTGTGATGGTGGTCGCTGACCTGCTCACGGCGGTCGGCGAGATTATACGCCACACGACCCGCTAAGGAGTTGCCGCGACCCATGCTCCGCTCCACCCTGGCGTTTCTCTCCCTCCTCCTCGCCGCGGCGTGCGCCACGGGGGGAGGGGGGCGGGGCGACGGCGCGGGTGGGGGCACGGCGGAGAGGGAGGTCGGATTCGGCGTGGGGAAGACCGCCACTGGGCGCCTCACCGTCGACGCCCCCCAGTTCGCCGACGGGTCGCATTATCGCCTCTTCCCGTTCGCAGGCCGGGGAGGCGACACCGTCACGGCCGAGCTCCAGTCGGTCGACTTCGACGCGAACCTGATCCTCACCGACGGGCACGGCAACCGGCTCCTGGGAAACGACGACGGCGGCGGGACGTGCAACGCCCGCCTCACCTACGTCCTACCGCGGGACGGCCCATACCGGATCTATGTCAACTCGAGCGCGACCGCCGAGCTGGGCGCGTTCCACCTGCTGCTGCGGCGGGGGGGGGCCGTGGCGCCCGCGGACACGACCTGCCGCGGGTTCGGCCGGGTGGCGGGGTTGATCCAGGTCGGGCAGACCGTCGAGGGGACGCTCGTGAGCGGCGACCCGCTGTTCACGAGCGACTCGACCTACTTCCAGCGCTGGGTGATCCCGGTAACCATCGGCCAGGCGTTCACCGTGGACCTGACCTCCGAGGACTTCGACGCGTACTTGCTGCTGACCCATGGCGCCGGGGACAAGCTGCTCGAGAACGACGACGGCGCGGGCGACTGCAACGCCCGGCTGGTCTACACCCCGGCCGACGACCGGCCCCTGCGCATCCTCGTCAGTTCGGTGCGGAAGCACGAGACCGGCCGCTTTGTCCTCCGGGTCACCGTTGGGCGCGCCATCACCGACCCCAAGGGCAGCTGTGCCCGAGGCCGGTGAGATTGTGCCCGCGTTCACTGGCGTACAGATTCCACTCCACCACCTGCTGCCCAAGGAGCTTCACGTGCCCGTCGCCCGCTACCTCGCCGCCCTCGGCCTGCTGACCTTCGTCGCCTCGCCGCTCGCCGCCCAAATGCCGATCCGCTTCGGCCAGACGCTGACCGGCCGCCTCACCACCACCGATCAGGCGTTCGGCGACGGCTCGCACTACAAGATGTACGCGTTCGTCGGCAACAAGGGCGACACCGTGGCCGTGGACCTCACCTCCGACGACTTCGATGCGAACATCGTGCTCGCCGATGCGTCGGGAAACTCGTTGGCGCGCAACGACGACAGTGGAGAGGTCTGCAACGCGCGGCTCACCTACGTGCTGCCGCAGGCGGCGAACTACCGGGTGTACGCCAACTCGAGCGCGCCGGCGGAGCTGGGCGAATTCCGCCTGACGCTCGCCCGCGGCAAGGCGGCGACGCCGGCCGACACCGTGTGCCGCGGCTTCGGGCGGGTGGCGGGGATGATCCAGGTGGGCCAGACGGTGACGGGCACGCTCTCGGCCAACGACCCCGAGTTCCCCGGCGACTCGACCTACTTCCAGCGGTGGATTCTCCCGGTCACGCCGTTCCAGACCTTCACGGTGGACCTCGAGTCGAACGATTTCGACGCTTATGTGCTCGTGACGCGCGGGCGCGGCGACAAGCTGGTGGAGAACGACGACGGCGGTGGCAACTGCAACGCGCGCCTCGTGTACACCGCGCAGGACGACCATCCGGTGCGGGTGATCGTGAACACCGCCTCGCGGCCGCCCCACCAGACGGGCCGCTTCACGCTGCGCGTCGCCGACGGCGAGTCGCCCACGGAGCCGAAGGGGAACTGCCGCTTCAGTGGCGGGGCGGCGGCGAGCGGGGCGTCAGCGATGGCCAACCGGCCGGCCCCGAGCGCGCCGGCGGTGGAAAGCTCTGGCCAGATCCCGACCATCGGCATCGGGGAGACGGTGAACGGGACGCTCTCGAGCGCCGACTCGCTCTATCCCGATAACAGCTACTTCAAGTTCTACCAGTTCACCACGACGGCGGGCCGCCCGATCACGATCGACCTCGCCTCCGATGAATTCGACCCCGTGCTGATCGTCCGCGGCGCCGATCTCGATGAGTCGATCATCAACGACGACGGCGGCCCCGGCTGCTCGGCGCGCGTGTCGCGCGCGTTCCCCGGGTCGGGCCCCTACCGCATCCTCGTGAACACGACCTCCTCCCCCG
>JBGPOM010000099.1:0-6671 GCA_041488075.1 Gemmatimonadota bacterium | reverse complement strand
GTCCCACGCTCTGCAGGCGGAATTCGCGCGCCAGCACGGCAACAGCGAGCTGATCACGGTGCTGGGCACGGCGCCCGGGTTCCGCCAGACGATGGAGCTGGCGCGCCGGGTCGCCGCGACGAACGCCTCGGCGTTCATCACCGGCGAGAGCGGCAGCGGCAAGGAGCTGATCGCGCAGTTCATCCATCACCACAGCCGCCGCAGCAGCCGCCCGCTCGTGGCGGTGAACTGCGCCGCGTTGCCCGAGAACCTGCTCGAGTCGGAGATGTTCGGACATTGCAAGGGCGCGTTCACGGGCGCCGTGCGCGACAAACCCGGCCTGCTCGAGGCGGCGAACGGCGGGACGCTGCTGCTCGACGAGTTGGTCGAGATGTCCAAGCCCATCCAGGCCAAGCTGCTGCGCGTGATCCAGGACGGCGTGGTGCGGCGCGTGGGCAGCGAGACGACCGATGCCGTCGTCAACGTCCGCTTCATCGCCAGCACGAATCGCAATCCCGAAGAAGCGGTGGCCGCGGGGCTACTGCGCGAAGACCTGTACTACCGGTTGCGCGTGGTGCCGATCCACGTCCCGCCGCTGCGCGAGCGGCCGGGCGACATCCGCCTGCTGGCCGAGCACTTCCTGGCCCTCTACTGGTCGCGTCACCGCGACGTCGGGGCGCCGCTGCCCAAGCTCACCGACGCCACCGTGCGCGCGCTGCGCGCCCGGCCCTGGAAGGGCAACGTGCGCGAGCTGCAAAACGTGGTGGAGCACATGGTCGTGCTGCTCGAGCCCGGCGCCGAGATCCACCCGGAGGACATTCCGTCGCTGGGCGAGCAGCTCACGGCCGAGGGACCGGCGTGGACCCCGCCCGACGTCTCGACCGAGGAGCCGTATTACGCCGCGCGCGACCGGCTGGTCGCCGAGTTCGAGCTGCGCTATCTGACGCAGCTCGTGACGCGCGCCGGCGGCAACATGTCGCGCGCCGCGCGCACTGCCGCGGTGGACCGCACGACGCTGTATCGTCTGATGGAGCGGCACGGGCTGCATCGCAAGCTGCTGACGTCGCCCGAAGGAGACTGACCCCCCGTTTGTAGCACGCGTTCCACAGCGGTGATGTCGCCCGTGTGCGACACGCCGGTCCTATCTCCTTGTATTTCCCCGTCATCACCGGGGCACGGCACCTGCACGGTACCTGCCCTCGATGACCAGTGTCAGCTACGAGTCACGCTTCCGCGCGTTCGCCGCGCGGCGGGAATCGGCCGAAGGCCTGCGCCGCGCGCTCAATCTCACGGTCGCGGCGGTGGGCCTGGTCGTCGCCACGCCGTTCATGGCCCTCATCGCGCTCGCGATCAAGCTGACGTCGCGCGGGCCGGTGTTCTACACACAGACGCGGGTCGGCATCGACCGCCGCGCCGAGGGTCTGCCGCCCGGTAATTCGCGCCGCCGCGCGGACTGCGGCGGCAAGCCGTTCCGGATCTACAAGTTTTGCACGATGACGCCGGCGGCCCGGCCCACCGAGCGCGACGAGGTCTGGGCGCGGCCGGACGATCCGCGGATCACCCCCGTGGGCCGGATCCTGCGCTCCTACCGGCTCGACGAGCTGCCGCAGCTCATCAACGTGCTGCGCGGCGACATGAACGTGGTGGGCCCCCGGCCCGAGCAGCCGACGATCTTCGCCCGGCTGCGCGTCGAGATCGACCGCTACGACGAGCGCCAGCGCGTGCGTCCCGGGATCACCGGCTGGGCGCAGGTGAACCACCGCTACGATCAGTCCGTCGACGACGTGCGGCGCAAGCTCGCGTTCGATCTCGAGTACATCGCGCGCCAGTCCTTCCTCGAGGACCTGCGCATCATGATGCGCACCGTACCGGTCGTGCTCGGCAAGCTCGGAGCTCTGTAGTCTCGCAAATCGCAGCGATCATCGCATTTCGCCACGCAAAACGGAAATGTTTCGGCCCCCCCGGCGCCACAGGCTAACCCTCACCGTCGCCGCGTGATAGGCGCCGTGCCCCCCGCCTGGGCCCGACCCTTGCACCCCCTACCCGCGGGGCCCGCCGGGCCCTGAAGGCTAGCGCTGCTCAGAGCAAAGCCGTCGAAAGACGGCGTCGCAGAGCTGCGGGGCTACAGCGAGTCTCTTTCGCCACGCCAGCCGGGCCGCCAGCGGTTCGACCGAAATGGTCGCACGCAGGCGGCCTTTTCGTTTGTGACCCGTTCACCCCGGAGCGGATCCGATGACGTTCATGCACAAGCTGTCGCGGCGCCTGGCCTTGCTCAAAGATGCCCTCTGGGTGCTGCCCGTCCTCGCGATTGGCGCGTGCCAATTGCCCGAGCGTCACACGGGCCCGACCAACCCCAATATCGCCCGGCTCGTCGTTTCGCCTCCGCTCGTCGCCCTACACATCAATCAGACCACCGCCCTCACGGCGTTGGGGCTCACCCTCGCTGGAGATACCGCGCCGGTGCTCGTCACCTTCGAGGTGCGCGGCACCAGCGGTGGCCAGATCACCGGCACGAGCACGCCGGGGATGGGTCGCGCCGCCTGCCAGTTCCAGGCCGGCGCCGCCGCGGGACAGGACAGCGTGATCGCGGTGGACTCCTCGGGCCGGGCGGATACAACCGTCATCGTCGTGACGCCCATGCCCGTGGCCTCGGTGACGCTCGCGCCGCCGGCGGCCACCGTCCTGCCCGGCACGACCGCATCCTTCACCGCGACGCTGCGGGACTCGGGGGGCGCCGTCCTCACCGGCCGCGCGATCGCCTGGACATCGAGCAACTCCGCCATCGCGACCGTGAATGCCTCGGGCGTCGCGACGGGGGCCGCCCTCGGGTCGGCGTCGATCATCGCCACCAGCGAAGGCAGGAGCGACACGTCGGTCGTCACGGTCGTCAGCGTCCCCGTGGCGTCGGTGACGGTCGCGCCCGCAACTGCGACGATAGCCGTCGCGGGCACGCAAGCCTTCACGGCGACGCTGCGCGACTCGACCGGCGCCGTGTTAGCCGGACGTGTGATCACGTGGAGCTCGACGGCTCCGGCCGTCGCCACCGTCAACGCCTCAGGCGTGGCGCGGGGGGTGGCCGTGGGGTCGGCCTCGATTATCGCGACGAGTGAAGGCAAGAGCGATACGGCGATCGTCACGGTGATCATCGTGCCGGTGGCGTCGGTGACGGTGACGCCGGCGAGCGCGACGATGGCCGTCGCGGGCACACAGGCGTTCAGCGCGACGTTGCGCGACTCGACCGGCGCCATCTTGACCGGGCGCGTGATCGCGTGGAGCTCGACGGCTCCGGCCGTCGCCACGGTGAACGCCTCCGGGGTGGCGTCGGGCGTGGCCGCAGGATCGGCATCCGTCATCGCGATGAGCGAAGGCGTGAGCGACAGCGCGCTCGTGACCGTGATCGTCGTGCCGGTGGCATCGGTGACGGTGACGCCCGCGACGGCGACCGTCCAGGTCGGGCAGTCGACGCCGTTCGTGGCGACCACGCGCGACGCGGCCGGCGCCATCTTGACCGGGCGCGTGATCGCCTGGACCTCCATCCCCACCGCCGTCGCGACCGTCAATGGCGCGGGCGTGGCTACCGGCGTGGCGGCAGGATCCGCTGCGATCATCGCGACGAGTGAGGGGAAGGCCGACACGTCGTCCCTCACGGTGACGGCAGTGCCGCCGCCGCCCCCGCCGGGCGCGGTCCCGGATCCCACGCTGCTGCCCGTGGCGAATCGCCAGGCGCCGAACAACGCCGCCTATAACGCCTTGAACGTGCGCGCCCAGCCGGCCGGCTTCTCCTACAATGACCCGGTGACCGGCGTGAAGATCTGGAAGGTCACCAGCGCCTCCGTCCCCGCAGCCAACGGCAGCGCCGGCCACGATTACTCCGACGGCGGCAACGAAGTCAGCCTCGGCTGGGGCCCGGGCAACAACACCCACACCATCCTCATCGGGGCCGGGAACTACTATCTGGTGGACTTTACCCGAGGGGTGGGCTTCAGCAACTACCGCGTCCTGCCGGCCGCCGTCCAGCCGGACCGGGATCTGTGCGCGTCGTTCTCCAACGTCGATCCACAGATTCTCTACGTGGTCAGCGGCAACGTACTGAAGCGGTTCAACACGCAGACGATGCAGGTCCAAAACACCGGCTTCCTGCCGCGCTCGATCCCCAACCACTTCGCGTGGCTGCACCACGACAAGAACGACGGGTGGTTCGTCGGGGTGCAGAACGGCAACACGACCGCCTGGGCATGGAACAGCCAGACGGGGCAGTTCCTGACGCACAACGAGACGTGGTCGGATGAGATCCGGCTCGAGCGCGATGGCCGCTATGCGGTCATGAGCGAGGGGAGCATCGTTCGTCTCTGGGACCTGTCCACCAACACGTTCGGCCCGGTCCAGAACGAGGGCGTCAACTTCTGGTTCGCCCACCTCGCGAGTCTCCGCGGCCAGTGGGTGACCGAGGACGCGAACGCCAACTTCCCGTTCGCGGAAGACCGGTATTCCATCAGCGGCGGGCAGGTCATCAAGACGAACATCCTGGCCAACAGTCTCGGCAATCTCGGCCATCACTCGGGGAACTGGGTGCAGTCCGATGCCGAGCTGGGGGGCGACCTCAACCGGCAGTGGTCGTTCGCGAGCGGCTATGGGGCCGACAACGCCCAGTTCCTGTGGCGCGAGGCGGTCGGGCTGCAGCGCAGCGACGGCAGCGATCAGCGGCTGCTGCTGCACCACTACTCGATCAACCCGACGTATTTCGCCATCCCGTGGGGCAAGCCCAGTCCTGATGGGAAGGTGGTCATTTTCAACTCGAACATGAACGGCGGCCCGCGCTACGATCTGTTCGTGGCGGAGATGCCGCTGCGCTAGGAGGAGGCGAGGGACGGGGCTCGGCTTGGCAGCAGCCCCGCGTACGAAGGGGGGCGTCGCCCTCACGGGGCGCCCCGCAGATCTACGGGATTAGTGCGCCTGTCCCGGCGGCAGTGAACCGTCGTCGTGAAAGGAGTGCTTACCCATGACATTCACGCACAAGCTTTCCAAGCGCCTGGCACTCAGCAGAGCCGCGAGTGTCAGTCTCGCGGTAGCGGCCTTCGCCTGCAGCGGCGACCGGTCCCTCAGCGGCCCCGCCAAACCCACCTTCGCAGCCTCGAGTGCCCAGACCAACGAGTGCGCCTTCCCCAGACCAGAATGGATCTGGTGCGACGACTTCGAGCAGAATCGCCTGGCCAGCTACTACGCCTACGACCCGAGTGGCGGCAACTTCGTCCGCGCCGAGGACGTCGGCACTAACGGCTCCGCCGGCATGCGTGCGCGGTGGGCAACAGCCGGTCAGGTCTCCGCCGGAGCCCTGCACGTCGCGTTCGGCAAGACACCCCAGACGATCTTCCGGCCCGTGGACGCGGGGATAGCGACGTACCGCGACATCTTCTGGCGCGTCTACGTGAAGAACCAGCCGGGCTGGGTCGGCGGGGCCGGTGGCAGGCTGTCCCGGGCAACGAGCTTTGCGTCGCCCCTGGCGCAAGCAATGATCGCCCGCGTGTGGAGCAGCCCCTCACCAGACGAAGACCATCTCGCCATTTATCCACTGTCGGGAACCGATGTGAGCGGCAACCTGCAGAAGCCCTTGCGCGATCTCGGGTCGGCACCCGGCGCCAGGGCGCTGTTCGACTCGAGCCACGTAGGTCAGTGGTATTGCCTGGAGGCTCGCGTGCGGCTCAACGACGCTGGGCGGGCGAACGGCGCGTTCAAGCTGTGGGTCAACGGGAAGCTCGAGGCCCGGCGCACCGACTTGGACTGGGTGGGGTCCTTCAGCGAGTACGGCATCAACGTCGTGTCCCTCCAGAACTACTGGGCGGCGGGTGCGCCCCAACCGGAGGAGCGTTACTTCGACAACCTTGTCGTCGCGACCGAGCGCATCGGCTGCGGCGATTCGAGCGCACCGCCCCCCCCAGCTCCAGTCGCTGCAGTCTCGGTCTCGCCCTCGACGCCGCGTCTCACGACGGGCCAGGACGTTCAGCTGATCGCTACCGTGATGGACAGCGGCGGGGAAATCCTCACAGACCGCGCCGTCACGTGGGTCAGCAACGCGCCCTCGGTAGCGTCAGTGAACAGCACCGGTCGCGTGACCGGCGTGCTCGCGGGCACCGCCACCATCATGGCGACGAGCGAAGGCGTGAGCGACAGCGCGGTCGTGACCGTGATCGCCGTCCCTGTGGCGTCGGTCACCGTGACGCCCGCGACGGCCAGCATCCAGGTCGGACAAACGGCGCCGTTCACGGCGACCGTGCGGGACACGGCTGGGAACACATTGACCGGCCGCGCGATCGCCTGGGCGTCGAGCAACACCACGGTCGCCACCGTCAACGCCGCGGGCGTGGCCACGGGCGTGGCCGCCGGATCGGCGTACGTCATCGCGATGAGCGAAGGCGTGAGCGACAGCGCACTCGTGACCGTAGTCGTCGTGCCGGTGCCGGTGGCATCGGTGACGGTGACGCCGGCGACGGCGACCGTCCAGGTCGGGCAGTCGGCGCCGTTCGTGGCGACGACGCGCGACGCGGCCGGCGCCATCTTGACCGGGCGCGCGATCGCCTGGACGTCGAGCAACACCACGGTCGCCACCGTAAGCGCCGCGGGCGTGGCCACGGGCGTGGCCGCAGGATCGGCATCCGTCATCGCGATGAGCGAAGGCGTGAGCGACAGCGCGCTCG
>JBGPOM010000098.1:0-6684 GCA_041488075.1 Gemmatimonadota bacterium | reverse complement strand
GTGGAGGTGCGGGTTGAGCGGGGCGATCTCGAGATCCGCAAGGATCCCCCCAAGACCTGGAGCGTCGTCCGAGAGCCCCACCTCGTCTGTCCCGGCTGCCACGCCCGCTACGTGGTCGCCGAGGGGGCGAAGGACGCGAAATGCCCCGAGTGCGGTCGGACCTACCCGATCGACTGGAAGGACTCGGGCTAGAGCTCCGGCGGGACGTACGGCGCCGGCTGCGGCGTCTTGATCTGCGGATTCTCCCCCTTCGCGCACAGGTGCTCGAGCAGCTCGATTTGCCGCTTCTGGATGTGCCATAGCTCGTGCCATTGCTTGAACCGCAGCGCATCCATCTTGTCGTGCAGGTCCCGGATCTCGATCTCCGCCATCAGGTTGATCTCGTAGTCCTGGCTCGCCTGCAGCCGGTCCTTCGCGGCCTGACGGTTCTGACTCATCATGATCACGGGGGCTTGGAGCGCCGCGAGCGCCGAGAGCCCGAGGTTGAGCAGGATAAACGGAAACGGGTCGAAGGGGTGCTTCGCCAGCACCCAGCCGTTGATCCCCATCCACACGATGAGCACGGCCGCGAACAGGCCGATGAACGGCCAGCTGCCTCCGAATTGCGCCACGCGGTCGGCCACGCGCTCGCCGAATGTCATCGCGGACTCGAAGTCCTCATGCACGAGCTTACTGACCCGGCCCCGCCGCGTGATCTTCGAGACGACCGAGTGCTCCAGCTCCGACAGTTTCTGGTACTCGGCCTCGAGATAGCCCACGAACTTCTTGGCGCGATACTGCTCCAGGCACGTCGGGCAGATCCCGCGCTTCCCCTCCCATTCGGGCCGGTCCGCCTTGATCAGGTCGATGATGCGATTCTCGAGCTTCTGCGGCGACACCAGGGTGCGGCCATCCACCGGAGCATCGCACAGGGAGCAGGTCACCTTCGGCATGACAACGCCTCCTAGGGCCGGGGGGAGGGGGGAAGCAAGGTCATCTGGAGATTGCGCACCAGGAACGCCCACCGGTCGGTCTGCTCTTCCAGAATCTTGGCCGTGGGTTTGCCGGCGCCGTGGCCGGCCTTGGTTTCGATGCGGATCAGGACGGGCGCCGCTCCGCCCTGCGCGGCCTGGAGGGCGGCCGCGAACTTGAACGAGTGCCCGGGCACGACGCGGTCGTCGTGGTCGGCGGTCGTCACCAGCGTCGCGGGGTAGCGCGTCCCCGCCTTGAGGTGGTGCAGGGGCGAGTAGGCGTAGAGGAACGGGAAATGCGCGGCGCTGTCCGCCGAGCCGTACTCGGTGACCCACGCCCACCCGATCGTGAACTTGTGGAAGCGCAGCATGTCCATCACGCCGACGGCCGGCAGCGCCGCGCCGAACAGGTCCGGTCGTTGCGTCATCGCCGCGCCGACCAGCAGGCCCCCGTTGGAGCCGCCGCCGATCGCGAGCTTCGCCGGGGTCGTGTACCCCTCGGCGATCAGGTACTCGGCGGCGGCCAGAAAATCGTCGAACACATTCTGCTTCCGGCCCAGCATCCCCGCTTGGTGCCACTCCTCGCCGTACTCGGCGCCGCCGCGCAGCACCGGCTGGGCGTAGATCCCTCCCATCTCGAGCCAGACGAGGACCCCGATCGAGAACGCGGGTGTCATGTTGATATTGAAACCGCCGTAGCCGTAGAGGTAGGTCGGGTTGGTACCGTCCCGGCGCAGGCCTTTCTTGTAGGTGAGGAACATCGGGATGCGGGTGCCGTCCTTGCTGGGGAAGAACACCTGGATCGTCTCGTAGCCCGAGGGGTCGAAGGCGATCTCCGGCGCCTTGAACACGCTCGTCTGTCCCGTCGTGAAGTCGTGCCGGAAGATCGTCGTCGGATAGAGAAACGACGTGAAGGCGTAGAACATCTCGGTGTCGTAGCGCTCGCCGCTCACCTGGACGATCGAGCCCAGACCCGGCAGCGCGAGGTCGCCCGTTCCGATCGGGCGGCCGTCGAGTGCGACGAGCCGCATCCGCGAGTGCGCGTCATGCAGGTAGCGCGCCACGAAGGTGTCGTGGATGATCTGGACCCCCTCGAGCACGTCCTCCGCCTGGGGGATGACCTCGCGCCAGGCGGCGCGTTCGGGCCGCCGCGTGTCGATGGCGATCACGCGCTTCCGGGGCGCCTCCAGGTCCGTGGCGAAATAGAAGACCGGTCCGTCGTTCCCGACGAACTCGTACCCGGCGTCGAAGTCGTCGAGCAGCCGCACGACGGGCCCGTCGAGCCGGGGGCGCTTCGGGTCCCTCAGGTCCTGATAGTAGATCCGATTGCGCCGATCGGTGCCGAGCCAGACGGCGAACACGAGATAGCGGCCATCGGTGCTCACGTCGGTGGCGAAGCCCCAGTCGGGCTGATCGGGCCGCTCGTAGATCAATCGGTCGGCCACCTGATCGGTGCCGAGACGGTGATAGTAGACCTTCTGGTCGCGGTTTACCGCCAGCAGGGGATCGCCACCGGCAGCGGGCTCAGGATAGCGGCTGTAGAAGAACCCCGCCCCGTCGTGGGTCCAGGCGGCGCCGGAGAACTTGATCCATTTCAAGTGATCGGGGCGGTCGCGGCGCGTCGCGACGTCGCGCACGCGGAATTCCTGCCAGTCCGATCCGCTCCCGGAGGTGCTGTAGAGCAGCAGCCGTCCGTCCTCGGTGAGGGCCAGCGTTGACAGGGCGACCGTGCCGTCGGTCGACAGGGTGTTCGGGTCGAGCAGCTCCGCAGGCTCGGCGCTGAGCGTGGCTTGCGTGTACAAGACCGCCTGATTCTGGAGCCCCGAGTTCTTGAAGAAGAAGTAGCGCCCGCCCTTCTTGAACGGGGCGCCGTACTTCGGGTAGTCCCACAGCGCCGTGAGCCGGCGGTGGATCCACTCCCGCTCTGGGATCTGCGCCAGGTACCCGAGGGTGAGCCGGTTCTGCGCCTCGATCCACGCCAGCGTCTCGGGGGCGTCCACGTCCTCGAGCCAGCGATAGGGGTCCGGCACCCGCGTGCCATGGTAGTCGTCCACTACGTCGCCCTTGCGGGTCGGCGGGTATTGCAGCGCCTGCGCGTCGAGGGTCGAAGTCATCACGAGAGCCAGCAGAGGAAGGGCCGTGCGGGCCGTGCGTGGGGTCATGGCGCGTAAACGTGGCCACGCGCGCGGTTTTGGGGTAGGGGGGCGCGCCCCGTTCCACGTTAGCGTGACGGCGTGGCAGGCTTCCGGGGCGGCTTGGACGCCGCGCGCGGCGTCCTCGCGGAGCGGTTTGGGCACCCGCGTTTCCGAGTGCACCAACTGAAGGTGCTCGGCCCGCTCTTGGCGGGGCGCAATGTACTCGCCGTGCTGCCCACCGGGGCGGGGAAGTCCCTGTGCTATCAGGTGCCGGCGCTGCTCGCCGCCGGACTCACCCTCGTCGTCTCACCGTTGATCTCCCTGATGCAGGATCAGGTCAGCGCGCTGCGGCGCCGCGGCATCGCCGCCGCGTACCTGAACAGCCAGCTCGATGCCGCCGCGCGCCGCAGCGTGGAGCGCGGCGCGCTGGCGGGGCAGGTAGCGCTGCTGTACTGCGCGCCCGAACGCCTGGCCTCGCTCGTGCGGCTGCTCGTGCGCGCCCGCGTCCCGGTATCGCTCCTCGCGGTGGACGAAGCCCATTGCATCGTCGAATGGGGAAACGACTTTCGTCCCGTGTACCGCCGGCTCGGCGCGTTCCGCGCCGCGCTGGGCCACCCGCCCACGATCGCCCTCACGGGCAGCGCCACGCCCACGGCGCGGGCCGACATCCTCCACGTGCTGCGCATCCCCGACGCCGAGGTGGTGGTCACGTCGTTCGACCGGCCGAATCTGGCATTCGCGGTGGAACGCGTCCCGGGGGACCGCGAGCGCTTCCGGCGCGTGCGGGCGCTGACCCGCGATGTCCAGGGTGCCGTGGTCGTTTACACGCCCACGCGACGGCTCACCGAGCTCGTGACGCGCGCGCTGCTCCGCGCTGGGGTCCGGGCCGCTCCGTATCACGCGGGGCTCACGGCGGCGATTCGGGGCCGCGTGCTGCGCGCCTTCCTCGGCGACCGCGTCGGCACGATCGTGGCGACGTCGGCGTTCGGCATGGGCATCGACAAACCCGACGTGCGACGCGTCATCCACTGGGGCCCCCCCCGGACCCTCGAGGCCTACTATCAGGAAGCCGGACGCGCCGGCCGCGACGGGGATCCGGCGGAGTGCCGCATCCTGTGGCGGCGCGCGGACCTCATCTGGGGGGGGAGCGATCTCGCACCCGCCATGCGGGGCTACGTCGAGAATCGCCGCTGCCGGCGGCGCATGCTGCTCGAATACTTCGGTGAGCGGTTGGATCGGTGTGGAGGCTGCGACGTCTGCGGGTAGGGGACGGATATCTCAGTGGGTCAGCTATCAGCGTCCGTTAACCCCGGGCCATGGGCCCGGGGTTAACACACCCTGGGGCCGATCAATGCACCACGCGACGGGGCTATACGCGCATCTGACGTGGCACACCTGGCGACGCCAGGCGACGATTCGCCGAGCGGACGTCCCGGTCGTGACGAGCGCTTTGCTCGCGGCGGCTGAGCGGACGCGCATACGCGTTCATGCACAAGCCGTACTCGCCGACCATGTTCACGTACTCGTGAGCTTCCCGCCCGATGCCACGATCAGTGCGTTCGTTCGAGAGGCCAAGTCGGAGTCTGCGCGGCGCGCCGCGCTTCGATGGTGCCGGGGGTATTACGCCGGGTCGCTGGGCCGTCGAGAGGTGCGAGCGGCACGGGTGTACATCGGCGGGCAGTACAAACGGCATCCTGATCGTGTCCCGTCATGAGCCAGGGTGTTGTTAACCCCGGGGCCACGCCCCGGGGTTAACGAACGGCTGCTCGGCGACCCTATATTTCTCCCATGCACGACTCCCTCTACTTCTCCGACCAGCACCTCCAGGTCCGCGACATGGTGCGGGAGTTCGCGCGCGACGTCGTGAAGCCCAGCGCGCGCCAGTACGACCTCGAGAGCCGGTTCCCGTGGGACAACGTCAAGCAGATGGCCGAGCTGGGCCTGTTCGGGATCCCGTGGCCAGAGGCGCTCGGCGGGTCGGGAATGGATTACCTGTCGTACATCACGGTCATCCACGAGCTCGCGAAGGTGGATGCGAGTCACGCCATCACCGTCAGCGCCCACACCACCTTGGGCAGCTCACCGATCATGGACTTCGGAACCGAGGAGCAGAAGCGGCGGTTCATGCCGCTCCTCGCCGCGGGCAAGGTACTCGGCGGCTTCGGATTGACCGAGCCGGGCGCCGGGTCGGACGCCGGCGGCACGAAGACGGTCGCCGTCGACAAGGGCGATCACTACGTGCTCAACGGCTCCAAGATCTTCATCACCCATGCCGGAGTGGGGGAGATCTTCGTCGTCACGGCGCGCACCGATCCCACGGCCGAGCGCACGCACGGGATCACCGCGTTCATCGTCACCAAGGACACCTGCGACTTGGCCGAGGCGAAGCGCGTCGGTGTCGGCCACGCGGCCGACCTACCCAAGTGCGCCGGCGTGCTCGCGGGCAAGAAGGAAGACAAGCTGGGTTGGCGCGCATCCGACACCCGCGAGCTGATCTTCCAGGACGCCGTCGTCCCGAAGGAGAACATCCTCGGTCCCGTGAACAACGGGTTCCGACAATTCCTGCACACTCTCGACGGCGGCCGCATCGGCATCGCGGCGCTCTCGCTCGGCATCGCCGAGGGCGCGTTCGAGGAATGCCTCGCGTATACGGCGACGCGCAAGCAGTTCGGCAAGCCGGTCGCGAGCTTTCAGGGAGTGCATTTCGCCCTGGCCGACCTGGCGACCGAGATCGAGGCCGCCAAGCAGCTGGTCTACCACGCCGCCTGGCTGAAGCAGCACAACCACCCGTTCAAGCAGGCGGCGGCGATGGCCAAGTTGTATGCCTCCGAGCTGTGCATGCGGGCCACCACCAAGGCCGTCCAGCTGCACGGCGGCTACGGCTATACGACCGAATACCCGGTCGAGCGCATGATGCGGGATGCCAAGATCTGCGAGATCGGCGAGGGCACGAGCGAGATTCAGCGGATCGTGATTGCCCGGCAGTTGTTGGGGAGTCTGATTGATTGACGTAACTGCCCGCTCCACCTAGATTTACCCTCATGCATTGGTCTTTGGCGCCTCTCAGCCGCCTGCCCAATCGATTCATCACTCCGCCCGCGGATGCGGGCGAGTCGAGCTATTGCTGGGATAACCATAGGCTCCCGCGCGGGTGCTTCCCGTCCGGGCGCGAGGGTAACTGCTTTGAAGCGCGAGATTCTCATCAGCGGGAGCCCGCGGGAAACCCGCGTGGCGATCCTGGAGGACGACCGCCTTGTTGAGCTCCTGGTCGATCGTCCCGACACCCGCCGCTCGGTGGGTGACATCTACCTCGGCAAGGTCGAAGCCGTCCTGCCGGGGATCCAAGCTGCCTTCGTCGATATCGGCGCCGAAAAGAGCGCCTTCCTTCATGCCTCGGACCTGATCGAGTCGGAAGAGGACGAGGAGCCCGACGAGCGGGCCGAGGACGACGACGGCAACGGGAATGGGGGGGGGGGGGGAGACGGCCCGAACGGCGGTGGTAGCCGCGCCGGGGGCCGGTCCGCCCGCCGCAAGGATCCCAACATCGGCGACGAGCTGAAGCGCGGCCAGACCAAGCTCGTCCAGGTCATCAAGGAATC
>JBGPOM010000097.1:0-6685 GCA_041488075.1 Gemmatimonadota bacterium | reverse complement strand
CTCTACGTCGTCGCCAAGGGCCAGGTCAAGGTCGTGCTGATCGGCGAGGATGGCCGCGAGGTGATTCTGTCGGTGCTGGGCGAGGGCGAGTTCTTCGGGGAGATGGCGTTGATCGACGACGAGCCGCGCTCGGCGCACGTCATCGCCATGGAAGACAGCGGCCTCATCGTGCTGCGTCGCGAAGACTTCCAGGGCATCCTGATCCACGCGCCGGGCATCGCGCTGGCGCTGCTCAAGGAGCTGTCCCGCCGCCTGCGCCGCGTGGATGAAAAAGTGGGCAGCCTGGTCCTGCTCGACGTGCACGGCCGCGTCGCTCAGCTGCTGCTCGAGCTGGCCGACGAGACCGACGGGCAGCGCATAACGCGCCGGCTGACCCATCACACCATCGCCCAGATGATCGGCTCCTCCCGCGAGACGGTGTCGCGCACGATGCGGGAGTTCGTGGACAAGGGGCTGATCGACGTGAGCCGCAAGGACATCCTGATCCGCGACCGGTCCACCCTCGAGCAGGCGGCGGGGCGGTCGTGAGGCGCATCACGGTGGTGGGGTGAGGCCGCGGCTTGTTCTACGTTCCCAATTTTCAGTAACTTAGCCCGAGTTACGGGTGCCCGAACACATGGCTTACACGGTGACCTTCTGGGGGACACGGGGTAGCATTCCGACCCCCGGGGCTCAGACCGCGCGCTACGGTGGCAACACGCCGTGTGTCGCCGTTGAGGGCGCCGGGGGTCAGTTGGTCATTCTCGACGCCGGCACGGGCATCCGGGCACTGGGGCTGCATCTGGTCGAAAAGCAGAACGGCGCGGTCAAGGTGGAGATTCTGCTGTCGCACGCCCACTGGGACCACATCCAGGGGCTGCCCCACTTCAAGCCGTTCTTCGCCCCGGGTAACACCGTGCGCATTTGGGGATCGCGCCAGGGGACGACGTCGCTCGAGGCGATCCTCCGCCAGCAGATGGACCCGGCGGTGTTCCCCGTCCCGCTCGACGCGCTGTCGGCGCAATTGACGGTGCAGCAGGTGGACACGCCCGAGTTCTCCATCGGAGAGTTCCGGGTGCGGACGATGAAGCTGCGGCATCCGGGGACGACGTTGGGATTCCGGCTGACGCCCGCGAAGGGCGGACCGAGCCTCGGGTACGTGACCGACAACGAGCTGGGCCCCGGCGGCCATTACGATGTGCCGGCGAGCTGGCGGCGCGATTTCGTCGGGTTCCTGCAGGGCGTGGACCTGTTGATCCACGACGCGATGTACACGCCCGCGGAGCTCGAACAGCACCGCGGCTGGGGCCACTCGACATACGAAGAAGCGGTGACCCTGGCGCAGGAGGCCGGCGCCAAGCGCCTCGTCATATTCCACCACGAGCCGGAGCACGGCGACGAAATGATGGACGGGCTGCTGAAAGCGGCCCGGGCGTACGCGCAGAAAGGCGGCCGGCCGCTCGAAGTTCTGGCCGCCGAAGAAGGCATGCAACTGACCCTGTGACCCAAGGAGTGCACATGCGTTCGCGTTCAATGGTGGCATTGCTGGCCCTGACGCTTGGCGGGGCGGCTCTGGTCGGCGCCCAGCAGCGCGGCCAGGACACCCGGCCGGGGATCGCCGTGCTACCGTTCAACAACGGCGGCTCCTACGGCCAGGGGAAAGAAGATTTCGACGCGCTGGAGCGCGGCATCGCGGGGATGATCATCTCCGAGCTCGCCGCCAACCCGGCGGCGCGCGTGGTGGAGCGCGAGGAGATCCAGCGCCTGCTCGACGAGCAGAACCTCGGCGCGCAGGGCCGCGTCGACGCGTCCACCGCCGCGAAGATCGGCAAGCTCGTAGGCGCCCGTTACATGGTGATGGGCACGTTCGTCGACTTCTACGGCGACTTCCGTGTCGACGTGCGGCTCATCAACGTCGAAACGAGCGAGGTCGTCAAGACCGAATCGGAGCGGATGCAGCGCGACCACCTGTTCGACATCATCCGCAACATCGCCGCCCGCCTGATGAAGGATGCCAATCTGCCGGCGCTCACGCGCCAAGCGTCCGACCAGCGGATGAGCCGCCAGGTGCCGACGGAGGCGCTGACGTACTACTCGCGCGCCCTGCTCTACCAGGACCACGGCCAGAAGGACAAGGCGGCGGAGATGTTCAACCGCGCCCTGGCGATCTTCCCCGAGTACGCGGAGGCGCAGGAAGGCCTCCAGCGGGTGCAGCGGTCCTAACGGATCCGTTCACTAGTCTCGGCAAGTCGACGGCGCGCCGGCTCTCCCGCCTGGGAGCGCTGGCGCGCTTCGGCTTTGGGGCCATGCGGGCGGCCACCCAGCTCACCGCCGCCGGGCGCGCTGTGGCCCTCCGCATCGGCGTGAATCAAGTACGCTTCACCGCCCTCCACGCGGTCGGCCTCGTGACGCTGCTCTCCGGCATCCTCTCCTTCCTGGTGATCTCGCAGGCGACGCGCGAGCTCGGGCGCATCGGCGCCACCGACTTGATCGGCACGCTGATGGTGGTCGCCATCGTGCGGGAGCTCGGTCCGCTGATCACCGCCCTCGTCGTGGTCGGCCGCTCGGGCACCGCGATCGCCGCCGAGCTCGCGACGAACCAGGTGCTGGGCGAGGTGCGCGCCCTCGAAGCGATGGGTATCGACCCCAAGCAGTACCTCGTGCTGCCCCGCTTCGCCGGCTCCCTGGTCAGCATGTTTGCCCTGCTGGTCGTGTTCGACCTCGTCGCCATACTGGCGGGCTACGCGGCCACCTCGCTCAACGGGATGAGCGGCGGGCGCTACTTCGACATCGTGCTCACCTCGCTGCGCGCCCGGGACGTGTGGCTGACGGTGCTCAAGGCGCTCGCCTTCGGGATCATCGTCGGCGTGGTGCCGAGCTACTTCGGGCTGGCGGTGCGGCGCGCGCCCACCGAGATACCGATCGCCGCGAGCCGCGCCGTCGTCGCCGCCATCGTGGGAATCTTCCTCTGCTCCGCCCTGTTCGTCGCCCTCGGCTGACGCGCCGCCCATGACCGCGCCGCTCCGCTTCGACCACGTCCCGCTCGGCCGGCACGCCTCACACCCGTTCTCCCTCGAGATTCCCGCCCACCACACCGTAGCGGTGCTCGGCGACGAGGACTCGGGGCTCGGCTTGCTGGGGAGTTACGCCCTGGGGCTCGACCGCCCCGTCGCGGGCCGCGCGCTGGCGTTCGACACCGACGTCGCAAGCCTCCCCGGCCCGGAGCGCTTGGCGTTCCGGCGCCGCATCGGGTACCTTCCGGCCGGCGACGGGCTGCTGCAGAATCTCTCCCTCCGGGACAATGTCGCGCTGCCGCTCCGCTTCGGGAGCGGCGCGAGCCCCAAAGAGATCGAGGGGCGCGTGAACGTCATGCTCACCGCCGTTCGGCTCGCGAACGTCGGCGCGCTGCGCCCAGCCCAGGCCAACGAAGAGGAGCGCCGGCGGGCGGCGCTGGCGCGTGCGATCGCCTTCGACCCGGCGCTCCTCGTGCTGGAGCAGCCGTTCGACGGCCTTACCGCGCGCGTGGCGTCGGAGCTGCTGGAGCTGGCGCGGGGCGGCGAGTCCGCGGAAGGCGCGCGCCGCACCATCTTCATCACCGGCCAGGAGATCCCGCCGCTGCTCCTGCGGCGGGTGGAGCAGGTGTACCGGCTCACGCGCGCCGGCCTGCTCGAACCCGAAACCGTCTAACCCGAGGGCGAGTGGAGACGCGCCAGGACTTCTACGTCGGGTTGCTGATCGTGGTGGCCATCGCCCTGGTCGTCGGCGCCCTGATCGCGACGAGCGGATGGGGCGAGCGGCGCTACGACCTGTTCCTGCGCGTGGCCAGCGCCGACGGGCTCTCGCAGGACACGAAGGTCAGCGTCCAGGGGCTCGCCGTGGGGCGCGTGCGCAGCGTGTCGCCGCGGGTCGATTCCGTCACGCGCCGCATCTCCTTCGTCGCCCAGATGTCGGTCAAGGAGCGCTTCTCCGACGGGTCGAGCCTGCGACTGCCGACCGGCACCCGCGCCGAGATCGTGCAGCCGAGCCAGATCTCGCCCGCCATGGAGGTCCAGCTGATTCTCCCCGATACCCTGGGGCGCACGCCGCACTACCTCGAAGCGGGAGACACGATCGACTCGCGCCGCAAGGGCGGCGCCCTCGAGGCGTTCGCGCAGGTGGCCTCGGACATCTCCAACGACCTGAAGGACGCGCTGCGCCAGACGACCCGCACCCTCGTCCGGGTCCAGTCCACCGTCACCCAGACGGAGCGCACGCTGCGCGACGTGACTCCGGACGTGGAGCGCACCCTCGGCAGCGTCGCCACGACGATGGGGCGCGTGGACTCGCTGGTCCAGCGCCTGCACCGGGGCGGGTTCGCCGACTCGATCGCCGCCACGATAGCCGGCACGAACCGCCTCCTGGTCCGGCTCGACAGCCTGGCCCGCGAGGCCCGGGCCGTGACCGGTGAGAACCGCGCCGATCTGCGCGAGACGGTGGCGAACCTGACCGAGGCATCGCGCCAGTTGAACCATTTCGTGGATCAGCTTACGCGCCGGCCCTACCGCGCGCTGACGGGCGTCAAGCCGCTGCCGCGCGATTCCGCGGGGGGAAGCCCCAGGCCATGAGATACCTCCTGCTGCACGCGCCGCTGTGGCGGCCCGACGACGTCGCGCCGGCGCTCGAGACGTCGCGGGTCGAGGCGCGTGCGGTGGGCCAGCCGCGCGACCTCGCCGTCGCCGACGACCGGCCCACGGTGTTCCTGCTCGACCCCGACAGCCGCTCCGCCTTCCCGGTAGATGTGATGCGCTCGTTTGTGGACGCGGGTGGCGCGATCGTGGCGCTCGGCCGGGCGGGCGAGACCGACGTGCCCGATGGCTTCCCGACCGAGCTGCTGGCGGCGTTTCTCACGCACCCCACGAGCCCGCGGCGCCTGCTGGTCGCGATCCGGGCCGGCTTCCGCGAGGCGGCCGCGCGGGCCGAGACGGCGCGCGCGCGGGGGGAAGCGGCCCAGCGCGCCCGGGAAATCGGCGAGCTGACGCGCATCGGCGTCGCCCTCGGGACCGAGCGCGACCTGAAGACCCTGCTCGACCTGATCCTCACGCAGGCGCGGCGCATCACGCAGTCGGATGCCGGCAGCCTGTACCTCGTCGAGAACAGCGAGCAGGGCATGAAGCGCCTGCGTTTCCGGCTGGCGCAGACCCTCTCGAAACCGGAGGCGCCGTTCGTCGAGTTCGCGATTCCCGTGGACCGCTCGAGCCTCGCCGGCTACTGCGCCGTGACGGGAGAGCCGCTCGTCATCGACGACGCGTACTTCCTGCCGCCCGACGTCGAGTATTCGATCAACCGCTCCTTCGACGAGCGCTACGGCTATCGCACCAAGTCGATGCTGGTGATCCCGATGAAGGATCACAAGGAGCAGATCATCGGCGTCCTTCAGCTCATCAACCGCAAGCGGAGCCTCGAGGCGGTCCTGAGCACGCCGGACGACGTCGAGCGCCAGGTCGTGCCGTTCTCGAGGCGTACCGTGGAGCTGGTGACGGCCCTGGCCGGCCAGGCGGCGGTCGCCATCGAGAACAGCCGCCTCTACGAAGACATCGAGCGGCTGTTCGAGGGGTTCGTGCTGGCGGCGGTGCACGCGATCGAGCAGCGGGACCCGACCACGTACGGTCACAGCAGCCGGGTGGCGGGGATGACGGTGGACCTGGCCGAGGTCGTCGACCTAACGCCCGACGGCAAGTACCGCACCGTGCGATTCACGCGCGAGCAGGTGCGCGAACTCCGCTACGCCGCCCTGCTCCATGATTTCGGCAAGGTCGGCGTGCGCGAGCAGGTGCTCGTGAAGGCGAAGAAGCTGTATCCGCCCGACCTCACCTTGATCCGGCACCGCCACGGCTTCATCCGCCGCACCGCGGAGCGGGAGTTCTGGCGTAAGCGTACCGAGTTCCTCGAGGCGCACGGCAAGAAGGGATACGAGGGGTTCGTCAAGGAGCTGGACGAGGCGCATGGCAAGGAGGTGCAAGAGCTCGATCGGTTCCTCGAGAACGTGCTCAAGGCCAACGAACCGAGCATCCTCCCCGAGGGCAGCTTCGAGGAGCTCCAGACCTGGGGGCGCCGCAGCTACCTTGGCGTCGACGGCGCCACCGAGCCGTTCCTCACCCCGGACGAGGTGCGCTATCTGACCATCCGGAAGGGCAGTCTCGACGACGGCGAGCGGCTCGAGATCGAGAGCCACGTCACGCACACCTTCCAGTTCCTGCAGCGCATTCCCTGGACCCGCGAGCTGCAACAAGTCCCGCTGATCGCCTATGGGCACCACGAGAAGCTCGACGGGCGCGGTTACCCGCGGCGCATCACCGGCGACGCGATCCCGATCCAGACCCGGATCATGACCATCAGCGATATCTACGACGCGCTGACCGCCCAGGACCGCCCCTACAAGCGCGCCGTGTCGTTCGAGCGCGCGCTCGACATCATGACCCACGAGGTGAAGGACGGGCAGCTCGACGCCGAGCTGTTCCGGCTCTTCATCGAGGGCAAGGTGTTCGAGCGGGTGGCGCCGACCTAGGACGCCAGCAGCTTCACCGAGATCAGCAGCAGGAAGATCCCGAACGCCTTGCGCAGCATCGCGTCCGACATCGTCCCCGCGAGCCGCGCTCCGAAGTACGCCCCGATCAGCAGGCCGCAGGCGACCACCGCCGCATACGGAATGTTCACCTGCCCCCGCTTG
>JBGPOM010000096.1:0-6690 GCA_041488075.1 Gemmatimonadota bacterium | reverse complement strand
TCGCCATGGTCTCGAGCGCGGCGGGGTCCGAGCCGACGCCGGCCTCGGTGAGCGCGAATGCGGAGATCGCACCTTTGGCGAGGCGGGGCAGGTATTTCTTTTTCTGCGCATCGCTGCCGAACATCTTGAGCGGCTGCGGCACGCCGATGGACTGATGCGCGGAGAGCAGCGCGGTGATCGAGCCGTCCACCGACGACACCAGCTCGATCGCCTTCATGTACGAGAGCTGGGACAGGCCGAGCCCGCCGTACTCGCGCGGGATTTTGATGCCGAAGGCACCGAGGTCCTTGAGCCCCTGAATGACCGCGTCGGGGATCTCCCCCTCACGATCGATCCGGTCGGAGTCGACGTTCTCCCGCAGGAACCGCTCCAGCTTGTCGAGGAACGGCTTGGCGCGTGTGATTTCCTCGGGATCCTGCTCGGGGTAGGGATGGATCAAGTCCATCCGCAGGTTGCCGAGGAAGAGATCGCGGACGAAACTGGGCGCGGCCCATTCCTGCTCGCGCGCCGCCTCGGCCACGTCGCGCGCCTCGTCGGCGCTGACGGTGCGGGGGCGTTTGGGTTCGGCGGTCGTGGCCATGGCCATAATCTACCCTGATGGACCCGCCGGTAGGAGGCGCGGTCGCAGGGGCAGGGTGGCCAGGGTGCCGCCCACCAGCCCGCCGAGGTGGGCGAAGTTGTCGATGAACGGGTTCGCGAGACCCGTCAGGATCTGCCAGGCCGCCCACACCGCCAGGACGAAACCGATGCGTCTGTCCCGCAGGTAGAACCGGTTCTGATACCGGTACAGCACGACCACGACGGCCGCGATCACGCCGAAGATCGCGCCCGAGGCACCCACCGACGGTCCCGGGCCAGCCGCGACGCTCAGCAGTCCTCCCGCGACGCCGCTCGCGAAGTACACGAGCGCCGTCCGCGGGCCCCCGAAGGCATGCTCGCACGCCAACCCGACGATGTAGAGGACGACGACGTTCCCCAGCACGTGATCGACGCTGCCGTGCAGGAACATGGCGCTCACGATGCGCCACCATTCTCCGGCCAACACCCGCTCACGGACCAAGGCCCCGGCCTCCACGATCGTCTCCCGGTCGGCGAGTGCGCCCGCCGCCAGCTCCCAGCCGAACATCGCGAGGTTGGCGGCGATGAGGAACAGAATCAGCGGCGGCGCATGGCGCATGCCGCGCTCGAAGTCGATCCGTCCGCGCCCGCTCCGGTCGCCGCTCGCGAGCATGTCGGGCGTGATGAGGATCGGCTGCTCGGGCGGCTCTCCGTTGCTCACCGGCGCTCCCCCGTGTCGAGCATGACGCCGAGCGCGAGCGCGACGCGCCGGTCCATGAGGCGCTGCGGGTCGCCGCCCATGTCGAGCACATAGCGGTCGAGGATCGTGAACTTCCGCTTGAACTCGCCGATCACCTCTTCGCTGTCGGGCCGGAGGATGATGAAATTCGTACGCAGGACGCCCAGCATGGGACCCAGAAAGCGCCGCAGGAGGGACAGGATGACGGAGTCTTCCTTCGCGACATAGAGCAGCCGCTGGTCCGGGCCATACACGTACCAACGCTTCCGGATGAGGTTGTAGAGGATGTTCTTCGCGAACCGCGCGAGCGGCTTCCCGCGGAAGTCGCGTACGGTGTACGTCATGGTGATCGGCTGCCACTTCTTGTCCTGCAGCACTTCGAGCAGCCGGTCGCGTTTCGAGCCGTCGCGATAGAAGGTGACGTGCCGTTTGGCGGAGAGCGGGATGGCAACGCCCAGCAGCGCCGCGATCGCGAGCACGAAGCCGAGGATGATCAGGATGCTGCGGGCTGCGCTGCCGACCGGCGTTTGCTCGGCGACGGACGTGAAGGCCACGAAAACGACGCCCGCCGCGACGAATCCGGCGATGATGGCGCCGAGATTCTGGAGGAGGTGGGCCGGACGCTCGATGTAAATGATGTTGTGGCCCTGCTCGTCGGCCACGTCGTACTTCTCGGAGATCTTGAGCATCTGCTGGCGCAGCAGAAAGAGATCCCGATCGAACACGGGATCGGCTTGGACCTGCACCGGCACGCCGCCGCCCCCCCCCGAGACCCGATTCTCGCGCCCGCAGTGCGGGCACTTCACGAGCTTCCCGGCGAACTCGTCCTTGAGTTCGTACGACGTTCCACACTGACAAGTCACGTGCACCGACATGGACGGCCTCCGCTCGGTGGAAGAGGGGCGCGGGGAAAGCTTACCGTGCCCCGCGGGAAGCGGCTAGATTTGCGGCGCCCTCAACCGGAGTCCGTGCGCATGCGCCGTCTGTCGCTCCTCCTGGCCGTCCTCGCCGTGCCCCTCGCCGCGCACGGCCAGGCCCCCCCCCCGGCCTCGCCCCCGCCTCCCGCGCCCCCCCCGCAGCCGATCTTGATCAAGGCCGGCCGCCTGATCGATGGCCGCTCCGCCCAGGCCCAGACCAACGTCGGGATCCTGATCGAGGGCGAGCGGATCCGCGTTGTCGGTCCCCTGGCGCAGGTGCAGGCGCAGTCGCCCAACGCCCGCGTGATCGACCTGTCGCAGGTGACGGTCCTGCCGGGCTTCATCGACGCGCACACCCATCTCCTGCTCCAGGGGGACATCACCTCCCAGGAGTACGAGGACCAGCTGCTCAAGCAGTCGATCCCTTACCGCGCCATCCTCGCCGCCCGCAACGCTCAGATCGCCCTGTCGCACGGCTTCACCGCCCTGCGCGACGTCGAGACCGAAGGGGCGATGTACGCCGACGTGGACGTGAAGCTGGCGGTGAACCGCGGCGAGGTCCCGGGCCCTCGCATCTTCGCCTCGACCCGCGCCATGGCCCCGACCGGGATGTACCCGATCGGTTCGCCCAATTGGGAGATCGAGCTGCCGCACGGCGTGCAGACGGTGGACGGCGTCGAGAACGCCCGGCTCGCGGTGCGCGATCAGGTGCAGCACGGCGCCGACTGGATCAAGTATTACAGTGATCGGCGTTATTTCTTCGCGCCCGACTCGGTGCTCCACAGCTGGGTGAACTTCACCGATGACGAAACGCGGGCGATCGTCGACGAGGCGCACCGCCTGGGCCGCAAGGTCGCCGCGCACGCCATCGGGTCGGATGGGATCGCCGCGGCGCTACGCGCCGGCGTGAACTCGATCGAGCACGGCGACGGCCTCACCGATTCGCTGATGGACGTGATGGTGGCGCGGGGCGTGTACTGGGTCCCGACGGTCACCGTCGGTGTGCACGTCATGCCGCGGGGCGGGGTCTGGCCGGCCCTGGTGGCGCTCGAGCGCCGCGCCTTCGCCCGCGCCGTCCGCAAGGGCGTCAAGATCGCGCTCGGCACCGACGTCGGCGGATTCCCGTGGACCGAGATCAATCAAGCCAAGGAGTTCGAGTACTACGTGCAATACGGGATGACGCCGATGCAGGCCATTCAGTCCGGCACGTCGGTCGCCGCGGCGTTGCTCGGCCAGGAGCAGAACGTGGGCGCCGTCGCCCCCGGACTGTACGCCGACCTCGTTGCCGTCGCGGGCGATCCGCTGCGCGACATCACGGAACTCCAACGCGTCACGTTCGTTATGAAGGGTGGCATGGTATACCTTTCCCGATAGTGCGGCGCGCGCTCGCGGTCGTCCTCTTCCTTAGTATCGGCGCCGCCGGCCCCGGCGTGGGGCAGTTCGCCCCCGCCGGCACCGGCGGCGTCGCGGCGTTGGCGGGCCTGCTCGAGCAGCTCGGCGCGAACAAGCGCGTGCTGATGATCGGCGCCCACCCCGACGACGAAGACACGCAGCTCCTCGTGCTCCTCTCGCGCGGGCTCGGCGCGCAGGCCGCCTACCTCTCCCTCACGCGCGGCGAGGGTGGGCAGAACCTCATCGGACCCGAGCTCGGCCCCGGCCTCGGCATCATCCGCACCGAAGAGCTGCTCGCCGCGCGCGAGCTGGACGGCGCGCGCCAGTACTTCACCCGCGCCTACGACTTCGGGTTCTCCAAGTCCGCCGACGAGTCGTTCCGCTTCTGGCCGCGCGACTCGCTCTTGAAGGACGTGGTGGACGTGATCCGCCGGTTCCGGCCGCAGATCATCGTGTCGGTGTTCGCCGGCACGGCGGCCGACGGACACGGCCAGCACCAGGTCGCCGGCCTCCTGGCGCGCCAGGCGTTCGACCTGCTGCGCGACTCGACCTGGGGGCCCGCGAAGTTCTACCGCTCGACGCGGGGCGACTCGACCGCCACGACGCTCGGGCTGCCCGTCGGCACGCTCGATGCGGTGATCGGCCTGTCGTACTACCAGCTCGCGATGGCGAGCCGCAGCCGCCACCGCTCGCAGGACATGGGGCAGCTCCAACGCCCCGGACCGAGCAGCGCGCGGCTCGCGCTGGTCGCGGCCCGCGTGGATGGCGCTGGGCCCCTCTTCGCGGGCGTGGACACGGTGCTGCACGGGTCGGGCATGGACCGCTACGCGGCGCTGATCGACTCGGCGCGCGCCATGCTGAACCCGTGGCACCCCGCCGCCGTCCTCCCCTACTTGAGCCGCGCCCTCCACCTGCTGGGAACGGGTGACGCCGACCAGCGGGCGCTGCTCGAGCGAGCCGTCGCCATCGCCGCCGGGATCGCGATTGACGGGACGACCGACGACGGCATCGTCACTCAGGGACAGCGGCTCCAGGTCGAGGTGACGGTGTGGAACGCCGGCGACAGCGCGGTGCGGGTCGACAGCCTCGAGCTGCGGGCGCCGCCGGGGTGGACGGTGGAGCGTCTCGATTACGGGGGGGCGACGGTGGGGCCCGGCAGCGTGAGTGCGCGCCGCTTCGTCGTCGCGGTGGCGCGAGACGCGGAACGCACCCAGCCGTACTTCCTGCGCCGGCCCCGGACGAACGGCGGTGGCCTGTACGACTGGACGGGCGTGCCGGCGGACGTGCGGGGCCTGCCGTTCGAGCCGGGGCCCATCGAGGCCCGGGTGCAGCTCACGATCGCCGGCGAACCCGTGACGTTGGCGCGCGAGGTCGTGTACCGCTACCGCGATCAGGCGATCGGCGAAGTGCGGCGGCCGCTCTTCGTGACGCGCGACTTCGACTTGGGCGTCGGGCCCGACGAGCTGCTCTGGCCGGTGAACGGCGGCGGGAAGGAGCCACGCCGATTCACGGTCACGGTGACCAATCGCACGCGCGGCCCCGCCGCGGTGCAGCTCGCGTTCACGGCGCCGCGCGGTTGGCCACCGGTGGCCGCTGAGAGCCTCAGTTTCGGCCGGGAGGACGAGACTCGGAGCGTGACAGTCGCGCTCGCCCCGCCCCTCCGGCTTGCGCCCGGGGGCT
This sequence comes from Gemmatimonadota bacterium, assembly GCA_041488075.1. Classification (GTDB taxonomy): domain Bacteria; phylum Gemmatimonadota; class Gemmatimonadetes; order Gemmatimonadales; family GWC2-71-9; genus 20CM-2-65-7. Next base: position 1,404 of record JBGPOM010000096.1, on the reverse strand, counting down.
ACGAGCTGCGCGCGGCCGCGGTCGGCAGGGACGGACGCCGCCACGAAGGCGCCCTCGAGGTCATCGATTATCCGCACATCCACCCGCGAGCGGTCGCGCAAGGGTCGGCGGCGGAGATCCGCGCGGCCGAGATCGCGCTGCCGGCGCTGTCGCGCGTCGGCTACGTGCGGGGCGCGGCGGACCGCGTTCCCGAAGCGCTGCTCGCCGTCGGCGTGCCCGTCGAGCTGCTCGGGCCCGACTCGCTCGCGCGCGGCGACCTCTCGCGCTACGACGCGATCGTCATCGGCAGCCGGGCCTACGAGACCGACCCGGCGCTCGTGGCGAACAACGGCCGCCTGCTCGACTACGCGCGCGCCGGCGGTCTGTTGTTGGTGCAGTACCAGCAGTATCCCTTCGTGGACGGCGGGTTCGCGCCGTATCCGTTGCGCATCGCGCGTCCGCACGACCGTGTGACGGATGAGGCGGCGCCCGTGACCCCGCTCGATCCGGCGCACCCGGTGTTCCGCTACCCCAACGCGATCGGGCCCGACGACTGGCGCGGCTGGGTGCAGGAGCGGGGGCTGTACTTCGCGCACGACTGGGACACGACGTACGTGGCGCTGCTCGAGACCCACGATCCGCCGGTGGGCGCGGGCCCGGGGGGGGGCCCGGGGGGGGGGGGAGGGCCGGAGCTGAAGGGCGGCTTGCTCGTGGCGCCGCTGGGCCGCGGCACCTACGTGTACACGGGCCTGAGCTTCTTCCGGCAGCTGCCGGCGGGAGTCCCCGGCGCGTATCGGCTCTTTGCCAACCTCCTGGCGCTCCGACGGACGAATGTCCCGTAGCCGGCCGGGGCGTAGGGCGTTGGACGTGGGGCGTCGCCGCGCGCGCCACGCCCTACGTGCCATGCCCCACGCCCTCCTCATCGCCGCGTCGGCGACGCTACTCGTGCTCGGGTGCTCGGGGGATTCGCGCACGCCCCTCGTCATCTACTCCCCCCACGGCCGCGACCTGCTGACGCTGTTCGAGCGCCGCTTCGAGGCGGCGCACCCCGACGTGGACGTGCGCTGGCTCGACATGGGTTCGCAGGAGGTGTACGACCGGGTTCGCTCGGAGCGCGCCAACCCGCAGGCGGACGTGTGGTTCGGCGGGCCGTCGCTGATCTTCGCGCTCGCGGCGCGCGACTCCCTGCTCGACTGCCATCGGCCGGGCTGGGCGGACGCGATCGCGCCGCGCAGCCGGGGTCCGGGAGACTGCTACTTCGCCACGTACGAGACGCCGGCGGTATTCCTGTATCCCGAGTCGCTGCTCACGCGCGCCGAGGCGCCGCAGGCTTGGGACGACCTGCTCGCCCCGCGCTGGAAGGGGAAGCTCATCATCCGCGATCCGCTCGCGAGCGGGCCGATGCGCGCGGTGTGGGGGTTGATC
>JBGPOM010000095.1:0-6707 GCA_041488075.1 Gemmatimonadota bacterium | reverse complement strand
CGGCGGTTCGGCCAGGTGTTCCAGCTGTTTCCGCCGCTCGATCGGCTCGACCGCCTGAACCGCGTCGCCCTCGTCGCGGGGTTCCCGGCGCTCACCTTGGGGGTGCTGTTGGCGCTCGGGTACGCGGCGCGCTTCGCCGGTGGCCTCCACGTCGGCAAAGCCCAAATCGTGTGGGGGCTGTTTACGTGGGTCGTGGTCGGTTGGGCGGTGTGGGTGCGGGTGGCGCGCCATTGGGCCGGGCGCCGCGCTGCGTTCGCGAGCATCGCGGGGTTCTCCGCGGTGCTCCTCGTTTACCTGGCGCTCAAGCTCGCCCAGCCAGGCGCCGAGCGATTCCTGTGAGCGGACCGGACGGGATGGGGGTCGCGGGGGGGATCAAGGTGCTGGGCGTCAACCACCGCACGGCGCCCCTCGAGGTGCGCGAGCGCTTCGCCCACGGAGCGCACGAGGTGCCGGGCGCCCTCGCGCGGGTGATGGCCGCGGGCGCGGGCGGCGGCGTGCTGCTCTCGACGTGCAACCGGACCGAGTTCTACCTCGTTGCCGACGAGGAGCGGGTGACGGACGCGGTGTGGGACCTGCTCGGCGAGCGGCTGGACGGTGCCGCCGCGGCGCGCGAGTACGGCTACGTCGTGCGCGACCGCGAGGCCGTGCGTCACCTCTACCGCGTCACGTCCGGGCTCGATTCCATGATCCTCGGTGAATCGCAGATCCAGGGACAGGTGCGCGACGCCTGGGAGGTGTCGCGCGGTCAGGCGGGGCCGGTGCTGCACCGGCTGTTCCAGACAGCCCTCCACGTCGGCGCCCGCATCCGGACGGAGACGGGCCTGGGGATGGGCACCGCGTCGGCGGCCTCGGCGGCCGTCGCGGTGGCCGGCAAGATCTTCGGGGACTTGGCCGGCCGCACGGCGCTCATCCTCGGGGCGGGGGACATGGCCGAGCTGGCCGCCACGTGCCTGACGGCCGAGGGCGTGGAGGTCACCCTGGTCGCGAACCGCACGCACGAGCGGGCCCGGGCCATCGCCGAGCGGCTCGGCGCACGCGCCTTGACGCTCGACGAGGCGTGGCCGCACTTCGGCACTACGGACATCGCCCTCTGCTCTACCGCCGCCCCCCACGCCGTCGTGACGTGGGAGCGGGTGGGCGCCGTGGTCAGCGCGCGGCGCGGCCGGCCTCTCTGCCTGCTCGACCTGGCGGTGCCCCGCGACGTGGATCCGGCCATCGCCCAGATCGAGAATGTCTTCCTGTACGACGTCGACGACCTGCAAACCGTCGCCGCGCAGGCCACCGCGCGCCGGCGCGAGCAGGTCCCCGCCGCCGAGCGCATCGTGGAGGAGGAAGCGGATCTCTTCTGGGCGTGGTACGGCGGGCTGGGCGTCGTGCCCCTGATCAAGGAATTCCGGGGCCGCATGGAGGCGCTGCGCGCGACCGAGCTCGAGCGCGCGCTGCGCCACCTCGGCCACCTGGCGCCAGAAGACCGCGCGCGTGTCGAGCAGTTCAGCCAGGCGCTCCTCAATAAATTCCTGCACCAGCCCACGGTGGCCCTCAAGGCGGCCGCCGAGGCGGGGCGTGGCTACGGGCTGCTCGAGGCGCTGCGGCGCCTGTTCGGTTTGGGGGGAGGGCCCCCCGCATGACCCTCCGCGTCCTCGTCACGGGGGGGGCGGGGTACATCGGCAGCGTCGTCGTCGACCAGCTCCTGGCCCGCGCGTGCCGCGTCGTCGTGCTCGACGACCTGAGCACCGGGCACCGCGCCGCGGTGGCGGAGGACGCAGAGTTCATCGAAGGCGGCATCGGCGATCGTCCCGGGGTCGAAGCGCTGCTCGCGCACCGGCCCGTGGACGCGATCGTCCACCTCGCGGCCTTCGCCCTCGTGGCGGAATCGGTGGCGCATCCGGAGAAGTATCGGGCCAATAACGTCGTGGCCGCGCGCGTCCTGCTGGATGCGGCGGTCGCCGCCGGGGTGCGGCGGTTCGTGTTCTCCTCCTCGTGCGCCGTGTACGGCCATCCGGCCCGCACGCCCATCGGCGAGGATGCACCGCAAGCGCCGCTGAGCCCCTACGGCGAAACGAAGCGCGAGTTCGAGCGGGTGCTGGAGGAGTACGCGGGGCGCCATCGGCTCGGGTCGGTGAGTCTGCGGTACTTCAACGCGGCCGGCGCGACGGAGCGCCGCGGCGAGGATCACGAGCCGGAGACGCACCTCATCCCGAACGTGCTGGGCGTAGCGCTCGGGCAGCGACCGGCGGTGGACGTGTACGGCACCGACTACCCCACCGCGGACGGCACCGCGGTACGCGACTACATCCACGTGGAGGACCTCGCCGACGCCCACGTCCGCGCCCTCGACGCGCCGCCGGACGGCGCCGTTGCGCTGAACCTGGGCACCGGCGCCGGCCACTCGGTCCGCGAGGTGGTGGAGGCGGCCCGGCGCGTCACGGGGCACCCGATCCCCGCCACCGCCCGGCCGCGCCGCCCGGGCGATCCTCCCGCGCTCGTGGCGGCGGCGCAGCGCGCGGCGGCGGTGCTCGGCTGGCGCCCCCGCCGCTCCGGCCTGGAAGAGATTCTCCAGAGCGCGTGGCGCTGGCACCGGGCGCACCCGCGCGGGTACAGGAGCTGACTCCGTGGAGGCAAGCGTGCTGCTACAGGTCGGACGGGCGGTCCCCACCACCCCGTGGGAGCTGGTGCTCACCTCGAGCCGCGAGACGCAGTTCGTCCTCGTCGTGCTCGCGGTCTTTTCCGTCGTCTCGTGGTACTTCATCGTGCTCAAGTGGTGGCAGTTCCGCCGCATGCGCGGGTTGGGGGACCGCTTCCTGTCCGAGGTGGAGAAGGCGCCGCGTCTCGAGGACGCCTATCACGCGGCGATGCGTCTGCCCCCCTCGCCGTACAACCGGTTGCTGCGCGAGGGCATTCACTTTTTCTCTGAGCTGAAGCCCGGCAGCCTCAAGCCCGCGGGCGCCCTGGGAGGGGGGGGAGGGGGCGGGGGCGTGACCGCCGCTCCGCAGACCACACTCACGACGACCCAGCTCGAGGCCCTACGGATGGTGCTCGCCAAGGAGGTCGCGGCCGAGCGGGACGCGGCCGCGCGGTTCATTCCCTGGCTCGCGACGTTCGGCTCGGTGAGCCCATTGCTCGGTCTGCTCGGCACGGTGCTCGGCGTGATGGACGCGTTCATCGGCATCGCGGTCGGCGGGTCGGGGAACATCTCCGCCATCGCGCCCGGCGTCGCCGAAGCCCTGGTCACGACGGTCGCCGGCCTTTCCGTGGCCGTTCCCGCGGTCATCGCCTACAACATCTTCGTCAACCGGCTCGGCCTGTTCGCGGGCGAGCTCGAGGGCTTCGCGCAGGAGATCATCGCGACGCTGGCCCGCGAAGGACGGCTCTAATGGCCGGCCTCCTGGGTGGCGGCAGCGGAGGGCTGCGGGGCCACGGCGAGCTGCCCTTGAACGCCGACATCAACGTCACGTCGCTCGTCGATGTGGCATTCGTGCTGCTGATCATCTTCATGATCACCGCCCCGATCATGCAGGGTGGCGTGGATGTGCGGCTGCCCCGCGCTCAGGCCCGCCCGCTCGAGCCCAAAGAAGGACTCATCGTCACGCTCGACCGCGAGGGACGCATCTTCCTCGACCAGGCCGCCCTCTCCTACGACGATTTCCGCGCGACCTTCCCCGCGTTCGTGCGAACCAAACGGCCTTCGGGGGTGTATCTGCGGGCCGACGGTCGCGTGGCCTACGCCAGCGTCGTGCAGGTGTTGGCGGTGATCCGCGCGGCGGGCATCCAGGACGTGGGACTCGTGGCCGAGCCGGAGGTCGTAGGTCCGTGACCGGACGCAGCCTCGGCGTCGCGGGCACGATCGCGGTGCACGGGGTGGCCGCCGCGCTGCTCGTCGCCGGCCCCACGGACCGCAAGGCCCTGCCGCCCACGTACACGGTGCGGTTGGTCGCCGCGCCGGCCCCGGACCAGGAGGCGCGCAAGGCGCCCGAGGCGTTCCAGCGGCCGGCCGAGGAGAAGCCGGCGCCCGTGCCCGCCGCGAAACCGCCGCCGCGCAGCAGTACGGTATCGCGGGCCGCGCCGCCGCCCACGCAGGACCGCACCAACCGCGAGGCGGCGCCGCGCACGACGTCCCCGACCCAGCCCCTGCCGGGGGAGCGTCCCTCGACCGGCAACGACGTGGCCACGGTCAGCACTGAAGGGGTGGAGTTCCCCTTCCCGGAGTTCTTGCAGAACATCGTGTCGCAGGTCCTGCGGCGCTGGCAACGGCCTAGCCAGAGCACGCCACTCGAAGCGGAGGTTTCGTTCTTCGTGCATCGCGACGGGTCGGTCACCGACCTGCAATTCATCCGGCGCTCCGGCAACTTCGCCTTCGATCTGGAGGCGCAGGGCGCCGTGGAGGAGGCGGGCCGCTTCAAGGCCTTCGGCGCCTTGCCGGACGGCTGGACCGCGGACGTGCTGTTCGTGCGGTTCTATTTCTCAGGGCGAAGACAATGATGCGATGGAAAGATGGAAGGATGGAACGATGGAAAGGGGCGTCGCGGGCTAGGATCTGGCTCGGCGTTGCACTTTCCATCGTTCCGACGTTCCGTCTTTCCGCCCAGGACACGTCCGCCATCGACCGCGGCGTGCGGATCGGGATCATCTACCGGCCCGGCGTGCGGCCCGGCTTCGTGTTGCTGCCACGGCAGAGCAGCGGACTCGATTCGGTGCGCGCGATCGTCGGCCGCGACTTGGACTACAGCGACCGCTTCGAAGTCATCACCCTCCCCGGCGGCGATTCGATCCGGCTCGCCACGCCCGGCTCGGCCACGCCGGCCCGCGGCCAGGCCCGCCCCGCGACCGGCGGCGCCGGCGCGACGGGTGGAGGCGCGCAGGCAGCCACACTCAACTACCCGCTCTATCAGGCGCTCGGCGCCGACTTCGCGCTCGACCTGACGCTCGCGGCCGATACGACCATCGTCACGCTGCACGACATCGCCGCGGGCGGTGTGCGCCGGACGATTCGCGCCCGCCTTCCGGCGCCGGCGGAGCCCGGGTTCCGCCAGGCGGTGCATCGCCTCGCCGACCAGGTGCTGCAAGCCGCGCTCGGCACGGCGGGCATCGCGGCCACGCGGGTGTTGTTCGTCAAGGACGGAAAGGTGTATCAGATCGACCAAGACGGCGCGGAGCAGAAGCTCGTGTCGGCCAGCGACCGCCAGGCGATGTCGCCGGCGTGGGCCTCCGACGGCCGGCGCTTTGCGTATATGGAGTTCCAGGCGGGGCGAGGGCAACTGTTCGTGCAGGAAATGGCGACGGGGAAGCGCATGCCGGTGGCGACGACGGGAACGGCGCTCGACTTCACGCCCGCGTTTTCGCCCGATGCCCAGACGCTTGCCTTCAGCCGCGCGACCGAGGAAGGCACTGATCTCTATACGATTAACCTGAAGGACAACTGCTGCTTACGGCGCTTGACCGTGGGGCGCTTTTCTGACAACTTGTCCCCAACGTTCAGTCCCGACGGGCAGCGCATCGCGTTCGTGTCGACGCGGCCGGGACTGCCGCAGATCTATGTGATGGCGGCGGACGGAACGGACCAACAGCTCTTCGCGCCGTTCGATTATGGCGTCACCGGTTCGTCTAACGCGCCGGAGTGGGCGCCCGATGGGCAGTCGGTGGCGTTTCACCGGGACGTGGCGGGCACGCTCCAGGTCTTCGTGCTGGACGTGCGGAGCCGCACGGTGCGGCAGCTCACCTCGGTAGGGCGCAACGAAGACCCGACCTGGGCGCCCGACAGCCGGCACCTGGCGTTCGTGTCGGACCGCTCGGGGTACCGCCAGTTGTGGATCATCGATCTCGACACCGGCCGTATCCGGCCGCTGCTGCAGCAGAGCGGCGCACGGCTGCCGGCTTGGTCTCCGCGGCTTCCGGAGGCTACTTCTTCCACCCCCTGATGGGAGCTCATAGATGAAACCGGTATCATTGCTCTTCGTGATCGCCCTGGGCGCGGCCGTCGTGGCCGGCGCCTGCGGCCCCAAAGCGCCGCCGCAGACCGCGCCGACGCCGAATGCCGATTCGATCTCGGCCGCCGAGCGGGCTCGGGCGGATTCAGCCGCTGCGGCGCAGGCCGAGGCCGACCGCCAGGCGCGCGAGGAAGCGGAGCGCGTGGCACGCCAGCGCGAGGCCGATTCGTTGGCCGCGATGGGCCGCACGACCGAGGCCGTGCGCGCGTTGGTGGGCTCGATGATCCACTTCGACTACGACAAGTCGAACATCCGCTCCGACGACTTGGGCACCCTCGACCAGAAGGTCGCGATCCTGCAGGCGAACCCGAACCTGCGAATCCGGGTCGGCGGCCATTGCGACGAGCGCGGTTCGGATGAGTACAACCTGGCGCTGGGCAACCGCCGCGCCCAGGCTGCCAAGCAGTACCTCGTGAGCCACGGGATCGACGGGAGCCGCATCGAGACCCAATCCTGGGGTGAGGAGCGGCCGCTGGTGGACGGCCACGACGAGGGTGCCTGGTCGCAGAACCGCCGGGACGAGTTCGAGATCATCGGTGGCGGCGACGCGCTCCGCCAGCCGTAAGTCGCTGGTCTGGGCGCTGGGGCTCGTGGCCGGTTGCGCCCTGAAAGGGGACGTCCGGAAGGTCGAGCTCCAGGTCCAGGCCCTGAAGGCCGGCCTCGCCAAGAGCGATTCGGCGCGGGCGGCGGAGCGGGATTCGATCCTCGCCGCCGTCCGCGTCG
>JBGPOM010000094.1:0-6720 GCA_041488075.1 Gemmatimonadota bacterium | reverse complement strand
CGTGGACGAGGTGATCTTCGGGCAGGTCGTGCCCTCGGCCCTCGTGCCGAACGTCGGCCGCGAAGTGAGCCTGCTGCCACAGCTCCCCAAAGAGATCCCGGCCTACTCCGTGAACCGCGCGTGCGCGTCCGCGACCCAGGCGATCAGTGCCGGCCACGATCAGATCGTGCTCGGCCACGCCGATGTGATCATCGCCGGCGGTGCCGAGGCGCTCTCGGACATCCCGATCCTCGCGTCCCGGCGCCTCGCCGACATCCTGGTCGAGGCGAGCAAGGCCAAGTCGCTCGGGGCGCGCCTCAAGACCTTCCTGAAGATCCGCCCGCGCGACCTGGTCCCCGTCTCTCCCGCCATCGCCGAACCCTCGACCGGAGAGTCGATGGGGCAGTCGGCCGAGAAGATGGCCAAGGAAAACGGCATCACGCGCGACGCGCAGGATCGCTGGGCCCTGCGCAGCCACCAGCTGGCGGCCCAGGGCACGGCCGACGGCCGGCTGACGGCCGAGATCGCTCCCTGGTTCCCCGCGCGCGCCGGCGATCCCGTCGTGACGCAGGACAACGGCGTTCGGGGCGGCACGTCGCTCGAGCAGATGGCGAAGTTGAAGCCGGTGTTCGACCGCAGGTACGGCAGCGTGACCGCCGCCAATGCCTCCCCCCTCACCGACGGCGCGTCCGCGGTGCTGCTGATGAGCGACGAGGCCGCGCGGGCGAGCGGGTACGAGCCGCTTGCCTACATCCGGTCCTACGCGGTGGCCGCCGTCGATCCGGGATGGCAGCTGCTCCAGGCCCCCGTATGGGCGGTGCCGCTGGCACTCGAGCGCGCCGGCATTCAATGGAAGGACCTCGGTTTGATCGAGATCCATGAGGCGTTCGCCGCGCAGGTGCTCTCGAATCTCAAGGGGTTCGCGGAGAAGGGCTGGGAGATCGACGAGACGATCATCAACGTGATGGGCGGGTCGATCGCCATCGGCCATCCCTTCGGCGCGACCGGCGGTCGCATCGTCACGACCCTCGCCAACGAGATGCGGCGCCGCGACGTGCAGTTCGGCCTCGTCTCGATCTGCGCCCAGGGCGGGATGGCGTTCGCCATGATCCTGGAGCGGCGCTAGTGCCTCCCCACCGTCCCCCCCCCCCCCAGTCCCCCGGGCCCGCGCTCACCTGGGAGATCCAGGACGGGATCGCCATCGTCGTCCTGGACTGTAAGGACCACCCCGTCAACACGATCTCCCGTCTCGTGAAGGACGAGTTGCGCGCCTGTTTCGACGCTCTCGCGAACGACGGGAGCGTCCGCGCCGTGGCCTTCTTCTCCGGTAAGCCCGAGAACTTCATCGCCGGCGCCGACATCGAAGAGTTCGTGCGGCTCACGTCGGCGGCCGAGGCCGAGCGGCTCTCCGCCGACGGCCAGGACCTGCTCGATCGCGTGGCCCGGTTCCCGAAGCCGATGGCCGCGGGCATCCACGGCGCGTGTCTGGGCGGCGGGTTCGAGTTCGCCCTCGCGTGCCACTACCGCGTCGCGACCGACCACCCGAAGACCCAGATCGGCCTGCCCGAGATCCAGCTCGGCATCCTCCCCGGCGCCGGCGGCTGCCAGCGGCTGCCGCGGCTCGTCGGCGCGCGCGCCGCGCTCGACATGATCCTCGCCGGGAAGACCGAGCGCGCCGCGAAGGCGTTCCGGCTCGGCATGGTGGACGAGCTCGTCCCCCCGCCGATCCTGCGCGCCGTCACCCTCGCCGCGGCGCGGCGGATGGCCGACGGGTGGCGGCCCAAGCGGCGGCGTCCCGGCGGATTCATCGGCTGGTTGCTCGATGGCAATCCCCTGGGGCGGCTCCTCGTGTTCCGCGCGGCGCGCAAGCAATTGGCCGTCAAGACGGGCGGCCATTATCCCGCGCCCTTCGCAGCGCTCGAGGCGGTCGAGTACGGCCTGCGGCACGGGCTGAGAGAGGGCCTGCAGCGCGAGGCGCAGCTCTTCGGCCAGCTCGCGGTGACGGACGTCTCGCGCAAGCTGGTGCAGATCTTCTTCGCCACGAATCAGCTCAAGAAGGATCCGGGGGTCGCCGGCGCGCCTCCGCCGGTCGCGGTGAAGCGCCTCGGCATCGTGGGCTCCGGTTTCATGGGCTCGGGAATCGCCGGGACCGCCGTCGCGCAGGCGGAAGTGGATGTGCGCATGAAGGACGCCGATCTCGGGCGGGTGGCGCAAGGACTGCGGGCCGCCCGCGAGATCTTGGACGACCGGTTGAAACGGCGCCGCATCACGAAGTACGAGCATGCCCGGCTCGTGGCGCTGCTCTCGGGCGGCGACAGCTACGCGGGCTTCGGCGGCGCCGGGCTCGTGATCGAGGCGGTGTTCGAGGACATCGCCGTCAAGCAGCAGGTGCTGCGCGAGCTCGAAGGCGTGATATCGGACACCGGCATCTTCGCGTCCAACACCTCGACCATCCCCATCACCGGGATCGCCGAAGCGGCGCGCGCCCCCGAGCGCGTGATCGGGATGCACTTCTTCTCCCCCGTTGCGAAGATGCCATTGCTCGAAGTGATCCCCGGGGCGCGCACGGCGCCGGGGGTCGTGAGCACCGCCGCGGCGTTCGGACGCCGGATGGGGAAGACCGTCATCGTCGTAAAGGACAGCCCCGGCTTTTGGGTGAACCGTATCCTCGCCCCCTACGCGAACGAGATCGGGCATTTGCTCACGGAAGGCGCCTCGATCGAGGACATCGACGGGATGGCGGTGCGGTTTGGTTTCCCCGTCGGCCCGGTGACATTGCTCGACGAGGTCGGTCTGGACGTCGCGGAAAAGGTGGCGCACGTCATGATGGCCGCCTACGGGGATCGCCTCCAGCCCAGCACCGGCGTCGCGGCGCTCGTGAAGGCCGGCCGGCTGGGACGCAAGTCGGGGCGCGGGTTTTACATCTACAAGGGCGGCAAGAAGCGCGGCGTGGACCCGGGCGTGTACGAGCTGCTCGGCGTCCATCCGAACGGCGGCCCCCGGTCCGCCGAGATCCTCCAGCGCCTCGTGCTGGGCCTCCTGAATGAGGCGGCGCGCGCCGTGGGCGAGGGCGTGGTGCGGACCCCGCGCGACGGCGACATCGGCGCGATCTTCGGGTTCGGCTTCCCGCCGTTCCGCGGCGGCCCGCTGCGCCACGCCGACGACCTGGGGGCCGGCCGGCTCGTCGCCGACCTCGAGCGGCTGGCCGAGCGCCTCGGCCCGCGGTTCGCGCCGTGCGACGTCCTGCGGGACCTCGCCCGGCGCGACGCGAAGTTCTATCCCTGATGCTGCGCGCCGGCCTGCTGTGGCTGAGCGACCAGCCGCAGGTCTTCCGCTTCGTCCGCCGCAACGGGCTGGCTCGCCGCTTCGCCTCGCGGTTCGTTGCCGGTGAAACGGTCGAGTCGGCCGTCGCGGCCCTGCGCGATCTCAACACTGCCGGCTTGTCGGCGAGCCTGGACCTGCTGGGGGAGTCGGTGCAGAGCGCCGCGGAGGCGCACCAGGCCCGCGATACCTACTTGGGCACCCTCGACCGCATCCGCGCCGCCGGCGCCGACGCCAACGTCTCGGTCAAGCTCACCCAAATGGGGCTCGACATCGACGAACCCCTGTGCATCGCGAACCTGCGGGCGATCATCGCCAGGGCGAAAGCACACGGGTCGTTCGTGCGCATCGACATGGAGCAGTCGGGCTACACCGAGAAGACGCTGCAGCTTTTCACGCAGACCTTCTACCCGGAGTTCGGCAACTCAGTCGGCGTCGTGCTGCAGTCGTACCTGCGGCGCACCGCCGCGGACGTGGACGCGATGATCGCGCTCGGCGCACGGGTGCGTCTCTGCAAGGGCGCCTACCAGGAGCCGGAAAGCGTCGCCTTCCCCGCCAAGCGCGATGTCGACGCGAACTTCGTCGCGTGCATGGAGCGGTTGCTCGAGCGTGGTCACTACCCCGGGATCGCGACGCACGACGAGAGGATCATCGCGCGCGCCAGAGCTTTCACCAAAGAGCGGGGGATCCCCCCCGCGCGCTACGAATTCCAGATGCTCTACGGCGTGCGTCGCGACTTGCAGCAGGCGCTGCGCCGCGAGGGCTACAACGTGCGCGTCTACGTCCCGTTCGGCACCCACTGGTATCCATACCTCATGCGTCGCCTCGCGGAGCGGCCCGCCAACATCGCGTTTATCGTCGGCAACGTCGTGAAGGAGTCCCTACGGCGGAAGTGACCGACGACACGACGTTGGGTGGCTATCGGCGCGTCCACCAGCGCCCCCCCGCCTTCGGGGGCGCGGACGGGCAGGCCTACTCCGTCTCCGCGTGGGTGGACGACGTCCCCGACGCCGCCGGCCGCTTCGGCGCCGCGTTGTTGTTCGTGCGATGGAGCGGCGGAGAGCGCCCTGTCGGTCACGTGGAGACCGACTACCTCGCCTTCGGCCCCACGCCCAACGAGGCGCTGGCGCCGGTGCTCGCGCTCACGCTCCGCGAAGTGAAGGATCATCTGGATCGGTGCGTCGCGCGGGAGCGGGTGTGAGCGTGACCACAGGCGTCGTGCTGGTGCGCGAGGGCGGCGTCTATCGCGTCCACACCGAGGCCGGCGAGGTCGCGGCGACCCTGCGGGGCAAGCTCAAGCATCGCGACGACGATCGGGTGGTGCCCGGGGACGTAGTGGATCTCGACCTGCATGGGGACGGAGAGGCGGCGATCACCGGCATCCGGCCGCGGCGCTCGGTCCTGGCGCGCCGCGCGGCCCAGGGCGGCGCGGGCGGGGGGGCGCGCCGCTCGCAGCCGGTGGCGGCGAACGTGGATCAGGTGGTCGTCGTCGCATCCGCAGCCGACCCCGAGCCGAACCCGCGGATGCTCGATCGTTTCCTCGTGATCGCGGAAGCGAACGGCCTGCCCACGGTGCTCGTGGTCAACAAGGTCGAGCTCGACCGCGCTGCCGCCGGCGCACTGGCGCGCCGCTACGCTCCCGCCGATTACCAGGTCCTGCCCACCTCGGTGAAGGCGGACGAGGGTCTCCCCGCGCTCCGGGACCTGCTGCGGGGCCGGAATTCGGTGTTCACCGGCGCTTCGGGCGTCGGCAAATCGAGCCTCCTGAACGCCCTCGAGCCGGGGTTGAAGCTTCGCGTCGGCGCGATCAGCGAGAAGTGGCGCACCGGCAAGCACACGACGACGGCGGCCGAGCTGGTGCCGGTGGCGGGCGTGGGCTACGTCGTGGACACGCCGGGCCTCCGGGAGGTGGCGACCTGGGGCATCGACCCCGACGCCCTCGGCGCCTGCTTCCCGGACTTCCGGCCCTACCTCGACCAGTGCCGCTTCGACAACTGCCGCCACCTGGCCGAGCCCGGCTGCGCCGTGCGGCGCGCCGCGGCGGCGGCGGCGTTCGATGTGGACCGGCTCGTCTCGTACGAGCGGATCTACGAGGAGATCAGCGCGCCTTCCTGGTCCAGCGGGCGGCGTCGCGGACGGTGACCTTGACCATCACTTGCGCGAACGCATCATCGAGGTCGATCGCCTGTGAGTTGGCGAGGCAAATGACGACGAAAAGGATGTCCGCCAGCTCCATGGGGATCGAGCCGAGCTGTTCGTCGGCCTTCTTGGTCTTGGGCCCGAAGTGGTGATTGACCTCGCGCGCCAGCTCGCCAACTTCCTCCGCGAGGCGCGCGACGTTGACGAGCGGAGGGAAGTAGCCCTCTTCGAACTGACCGACCCAGCGATCGACGGCGTCTTGCGCTTCGCGAAAGCTCACGGGGACTCCCGATGAAAGAGCTGGTGGTGCCGTTCCGCGGCGAGCGATACCGGGAGGGCGAGCGGCTCGGCCGTCTCATCGCGCCGCCGTACGACGTGATCGATCCGGCGGAGCGCGCGCGCCTCGCGGCGCTCGACGAACACAATATCGTCCACTTGATGCTGCCGGAAGCGCCCCCCCCCGCCGATCGCTATGCCTGGGCCGCGGAGCAGCTCGCGGCCTGGCGGCGACAGGGCGTTCTGGTGCGCGACGCGGAGCCGGCGGTGTACGTGATGGCGCAGGGCGCGCGCCTTGGGGTGTTCGTCGCGCTCGCCGCCGAGGGGTACGGACCGCGCCGCGTGCGACCGCACGAGAAGACACACTCGGGGCCGAAGGCCGACCGGTTGGCCTTGCTGCGCGCAACGCGCACGAATCTCGAATCGATCTTCCTGCTGGCACCCGATCGCGACCGGACGCTGGCGCACGCGCTCGCCGGCGTCGCCACGCGCTCCCCCGATGCGACGGCCGAACTCGACGGCGCGGCCATCCGGCTCTGGGTGGTGCGGGGCGCGGCTCTTTCCCGTTTCCCGTTGCCCGACGCTCCGCTGTACATCGCGGACGGCCACCACCGCTATGAGACGGCGTCTGCCTACGCGCGCGAGAACCCCGCGGCGGATCGAATGCTCGCGTTTGTGGCGCCGGCGTGGGATCCGGCGCTCGTCGTCTTGGCGACGCATCGGCTGATCTACGGGTCCGGGCGCAGGCCCGACGCCATGCTGGGTTCGTGGCGCGCCTGGTTCGACATCGCCCGGGTGCCCGCAGGGGTCGATCCGCTGGCGCACCTCGCTGAGCTCGGGCGGGACCGCACCGCGTGCCTCGTGGCGTCGCCGGATGGCAGCGTGCTCGCGCTCGCGCACAAACCCGATGCGCGGCTCGCGGAGGCCCCCCCCCCCCCCGGGGACCTGGGCGCGAGCGCCGCGGTGCGCGCGCTCGATGTGGCGCGCGTGGAAGCACTCGTCGTG
>JBGPOM010000093.1:0-6729 GCA_041488075.1 Gemmatimonadota bacterium | reverse complement strand
CGCGCGGCGCGCCGGATCTGGGCGCGCCACATGCGCGAGCGGTTCGGCGCGAAGCAGCCGCGGTCGTGGATGATGCGCTTCCACTGCCAGACCGCGGGCGTGACCCTGACGGCGCAGCAGCCGCTGAACAACATCGTGCGCGTCGCCTACCAGGCGCTGGCCGCGGTGCTGGGCGGCACGCAGTCGCTCCACACCAACTCGCTCGACGAGACCCTGGCCCTGCCCACGGAGCAGGCGGTGCAGGTGGCGCTGCGTACCCAGCAGATCCTCGCGCACGAGACGGGCGTGGCGCAGGTGATCGACCCGCTGGGTGGGTCGTACTATCTGGAGGCGCTGACCGATCAGCTCGAGCGGGAGGCCGAGGCGCTGTTCGCCGAGATCGCCTCGGCGGGCGGGGTGGTGCGGGGGATCGAGAACGGCTGGTTCCAGCGGCAGATCGCGCAGTCGGCCGCCGCCTTCCAGCGGCAGGCGGAGGCGGGGGAGAAGGTGATCGTGGGCGTCAACGAGTTCCTGTCCGAGGAAGATCATCCGGTGGAGATTCTCAAGGTGTCGGACGACGCGGAGGATGCGCAGAAGCGCCGCATGGCGCGGCTCCGGGCCGGCCGCGACACGGCCCTGGTGGAGCGCCGGCTCGAGACCCTGCGCCAGGCGGCCGAAGCGGATCGCAACGTGATCGGTCCGATGCTCGATTGCGCTCGGGCATACGCCACCCTGTTCGAGATTCGCCACGCCCTGGAGCGCGTCTGGGGCGCGTACCGCGAGCCGGTGTTCTTCTAGCCATGCGCAAGCTCGCCATGATGCCGGTCGAGCGGGCCCTGCGCGCGAGCGTGGCGCGCCTCGCGGCGATCGCGCCCGGCCCGCACTGGGTGGTGTCCTGCTACCTGAAGCTCGAGCCGCGCGACAAGACGCGGGGCAAGTACCTCATCAAGATGAAGAACCGGGTGCGGGACGCGGCCGTCGCGCTGGGGCAGCGGCCGCTCGAGCGGGCGGAGCGCGAGGCGATCGCCGCCGATCTGGGGCGGGTCCAGACGTACTTCGATGACCCGGGCCGGCTGCCGGCGACGCGCGGGATCGCCATCTTCGCTTCGCAGGGACTCGGTCTCTTCGAAGCGCTGGCGCTGCCCCACGTGCACCGCTCACGGCTGGGCGTCGAACGCACGCCCCTGGTGCGCGAGCTGGTGGCGCTCGAGGAGGAGGTCGGCACGATCCTCGTGGCGGTGTGCGATCGGACGGCAGCCCGGTTCTTCGAAGTCACCGCGTTCGACTGCGTGGAGCTGACCGCGCTCGCGGGGGTGGACGCCTCGCGCGGAGGCAAGTTCCACGGCCCGCGGCCGATCATGACGGGGGGGGGCATCCACTCCGGCAGCGCCGGCGAGCACAACTACCACATGCGGATCCGCACGGAGAAACAGCGTCTGTATGCGCACGTGGCCGATCGGATCTTCCAGATCCACAGCCAGCGGCCGCTCGCCGGACTCGTCGTCGCGGGGGTGGGCGTGGACGCCGGGGCCCTGGTGCCGCACCTCCACACCTACCTGCACGACCTCGTGCTCGGCGTCGTGAAGCTCAATCCCAAGCAGGCGACCGCCGCCGAAGTGCGCGAAGCCGCGCTGGCGCTGCGCGAGGAGCGGGAGCGCGCCTGGGAGCGCGCCCACGCCGACGCGGTGCGGGAAGGCGTCGGGACGGGATGGGCGGTAAACGGGATCGACCCGACCCTCAAGCTGCTGGCGCGGGGCCAGGTGCGCACGCTGCTCGCCGATGGCCAGGACGACGACCCCCGGATCGATGATGCCGTCGAAGACGCCCTACGCCAACGCGCCCAGGTTGATGTCTTCTACGACCCCAAGGCGCGCCGGGTGGTGGATGGCCTGGCCGCACTGCTGCGGTTCCGCGCCTGATGGCCAAGCCCCCCCCCCGGCGCCCGATCCGCATTCTGGTCGCCAAGCCCGGGCTCGACGGGCACGACCGCGGCGCCAAAGTGGTCGCCGCCGCGCTGCGCGACGCCGGCATGGAAGTGATCTACACGGGGCTGCATCAGACGCCCGAGATGATCGCCCAGGCGGCGATCCAGGAGGACGTGGACGTCGTGGGCCTGTCGATCCTGTCGGGCGCCCACATGACCCTCTTCCCGCGCGTGCGGAAACTGCTGGACGCCGCAGGCCGCCAGGACATGCTGCTCACCGGCGGCGGGATCATTCCGCCGGACGACATGACGGCGCTCGAGCGGTTGGGCACGGGGAAGCTGTTCGGCCCCGGCACGCCGACGGCGGATCTCATTAAGTACATCGAAGACTGGGCCGCCGAGCATGTGGCCGCTTAACTCCGCTTGACGCGCCTCAAGACGCTCAGCGACGAGTACCAGGCGCTGCGCGCGCGCCTCGAGCAGGGGGGTGGGCCGGATAAGGTCCGCCGCCAGCACGAGCAGGGCAAGCTCACCGCGCGCGAGCGCGTGACGGCGCTGCTCGACCCGGACGGCCCGTGGCTCGAGATCGGCTTGCTCGTCGCCTGGGACCAGTACGACGGGCAGGCGCCCGCCGCCGGCGTGGTGACGGGCCTGGGGCGGCTCGGTGGGCGGCCGGTCGTGGTCGTCGCCAACGACGCCACCGTAAAGGCCGGATCGTGGTGGCCCGAAACGATCAAGAAAATCCTGCGCGCCCAGGAAATCGCGATGCGCCAGCGCATCCCGATCATCTACCTCGTGGACTCCGCCGGCGTGAATCTCCCCTACCAGGGTGGTGTGTTCCCGGGGCAATACGGCGCCGCGCGCATCTTCTACTACAACTCCATCATGCGGCGCTACCTCAAGGTCCCGCAGATCGCCGCGGTGATGGGA
Source organism: Gemmatimonadota bacterium (assembly GCA_041488075.1). Taxonomy (GTDB): domain Bacteria; phylum Gemmatimonadota; class Gemmatimonadetes; order Gemmatimonadales; family GWC2-71-9; genus 20CM-2-65-7. Next base: position 3,896 of record JBGPOM010000093.1, on the reverse strand, counting down.
CCGTGCATCGCCGGGGGCGCGTACCTGCCGGCCCTCTCCGACGTGATCTTCATGGTCGAGGGCACCTCCTTCATGGGCCTCGGCGGGCCGAATCTGGTCAAGGGCGCCACCGGCCAGGTGGTCGACGCCGAATCGCTCGGGGGCGCCACGACCCATACGACGGTGAGCGCCGTCGCGCACTACCGCGCCAAGAACGACAAGGAGTGTCTGGCGCGCATCCGCGAATACGTGGCCCGGCTGCCGCACGGCCCGCCGCTGCGGCGCACGCATCCCGCCCCCAAGCGCGATCCGCAGCAGCTCTACGCGCTCATCCCCACCGATCACCGCATGAGCTACGACGTGCGCGCGGTGCTCGAGTGCCTGCTCGACGCAGGGCGGCTCGACGAGTTCCAGCCCGACGTGGCGCCCGAAATGATCTGCGGCCATGGCGCCGTCGAGGGCCGCCAGGTCGCGCTCATCGCCAATTCGCGCGGGGTGATCAAGGGCAACAAGAAGAAGAGCGAGCCCCCGAAGATCGGCGGGATCATCTACACGGAGAGCGCGGAGAAGGTCGCGTATTTCATCGAGAACGCCGATCGCGAGCGCCTGCCGCTGCTCTTCCTCCAGGACGTGTCGGGCTTCATGGTCGGCACCGAGGCCGAGCACTCGGGGATCATCCGCGCGGGGGCGCGGTTCGTGGAAGCGATGGCCACGGCCACCGTGCCGAAGCTGGTGCTCACCGTGAACCACGCCTCGGGCGCCGGCTACTACGCGATGGCGGGGCAGGGGTTCGACCCGGACTTCATCGTCTCCTGGCCGACCGGCCGCATGGGCGTGATGGAGGGAGAGTCGGCGATTCAGGCGGTGTACGGCGGCGATGCCGCCAACGCCGACAACGCCGCGGCCGTCGACGCGATGCGCGCCGACTACGAGCACCAGCTCGATGCCAAGGTCGCCGGCGCCCGCGGCTTCGTGGACGCCATCGTGACGCCCGAGGAGACCCGCGACACGCTCGCGTTCCTCTTGGAAATCTCGGCCGAATTCACCGGCCCGCATCTCGGAGCCTTCGCGCTACCGGATCATCCGTGATGCGCTCGTCGATTTTCCCGTCTCTCGTCGTGGTTGCGGCGGCGTGCGCGGCGACAATAACATCACCCACCGCCCCCACTCCCTCGGCGGCGGCGCCGGCGGACGGCAGCCGCACGCCCCCCCCCTCTGCTCTTCCGGAGCCGGCTGTCGAGCCCCCGGTGGCGTTCCTGCTGGGCCTCATGCCCCTGAAGAGCACCGGCGTCGACGTCTTTCGGGCCGCGCACCCGACGTACGACGGGCGCGGTGTGCTGATCGCGATCCTCGACACCGGCATCGATCCAGGAGTCGCGGGGCTGATCGCGACCAGCGTCGGGGCTCCGAAGATCCTCGAGCTGCGCGATTTCTCGGGCGAGGGCCGCATCGATCTCACGCCCGTCACCCCGGATGCCGACGGGCGCGTGCGGGTCGGCGGTGCGCTGCTGAGCGGGGCAGATCGCATCGGGCGGCTCACCGCCGCCACGACGTGGTACGGTGGCGTATTCCGCGAGCTGCCCCTCGGCCTCCTGCCCGCCGCGGATGTGAACGGCAACGGCCGGAACACCGACGTCTTCCCGGTCGTCGTCGTCAAGGCGACCGACGGGTGGGTGGCGTTCATCGACACGAACCTCGACGGCTCGTTCGAGGACGAGATGCCGCTGCACGACTACCGCCAGGGCCGCGAAACGATCGCTTTGGGCACCCGGCCCCTCACGCTGGTCGCGAACTTCGCCGACGCACCCGGAGGAGGGGGGGGGGCGCCGATCCTGGATCTGTTCTTCGACACGATGGCCCACGGCACGCACGTCGCGGGCGTCGCGGCGGGGCACGATCTCTTCAACGTCGCCGGGTTCGACGGCGTGGCCCCGGGCGCGCAGCTCATCGGCCTCAAGATCGCGAACAACGCGCGCGGCGGGGTCAGCGTCCACGCCAGCATATGGCGGGCGATGGACTACGCGGCGCGCTTCGCCGCCCAGCGGAACCTGCCGCTCGTCCTGAACCTGAGCTTCGGCGTGGGGAACGAACACGAAGGGCGAGCGGTGATGGACTCGCTCGTGGACGCCTTCCTCGCGGCCCACGAGGGCGTCGTGATGACGATCAGCGCCGGCAACGACGGGCCCGGGCTCTCGACGATGGGCCTCCCCGGCTCGGCCGATCTGGCGCTCTCGGTGGGGGCGAGCTACCCCGGCGTTTTCGCCCGCGCGCCCCAGCCCGGGGTCCCGCCCGCCCGGGACGTGCTCGCGTGGTTCAGCTCGCGCGGCGGCGAGCTGGCGAAGCCGGACATCGTCACGCCCGGCGTCGCGTTCTCGGTCGTACCGCCGTGGGCCACCGGCGACGAGATCAAGGGCGGGACGAGCTTCTCCGCCCCGCACGCCGCCGGGCTCGTCGCTTGTCTCGTATCGGCGCTGGCGCAGGAGGGACGGCGCGTCAGCGCGGCGGAGCTGCTGCAGGCGCTCCGGGTATCGGCCCGCCCCTTCGGCGGCGCGACCATCCTGGACCAGGGAGCGGGCGTGCCCGTGCTCGAGGCCGCCTACCAGTGGCTCGAGGCGGGGCACCAAGGGTCGGTGTATGCGGTGCACGCGGGGACCGCAGCGTCGGCGGCATACCGCCGCGACGGGGTGGCGAGCGACACCGTCACGATCTTCACCGTCCGCCATCTGGCCGGCCTGCGCGCGGCGCAATTCGCGCTCCGCGCCGACGTGCCGTGGCTGGCGGTGCCCGAAGCGGTGGACGCGAGCCCGCGCACCACGGAAATCGCCGTCGGCTACGCGCGCGCCGCCCTTACGGCGCCCGGCGTGTACATCGGAACCGTAACCGCTCGCAACCCGAGCGACCTGCTCGCGGGACCGCTGTTCAGGCTCGTCAACACCGTGATCGTCCCGTATGATCTGGGACTGAAGCCGCTGTATGACGAGCGGCGGATCGTGGCGCCCGCGGCGGTGCACCGCTACTTCGTGCGCGTCCTCCAGCCGGGGGGGACCCTTACCGCGACCGTCACGCTCCCGGACTCCCAGCAGCAGCGAGCCACCATGCGGCTGTACGAGCCGAATGGCGCGCCGGCGCGTTCGGCGCCCCAGGACGTGGAGGTGGGCGGTGAAGAGGGTGGCACCGCGGTCGTCACGGTGCGCGGCGAGGACCTCGTGCCGGGGGTGTATGAGCTGGACGTCGTCGCGCCGCCGCTCGCGAGCGTGACGGCGACGGTGCGGGCCGAGCTCGGCGCCGTCGCACTCGCGCCCGCGGCCGCCGGCCTCGAGGCGTCGAGTGCCCACCCCAGCACGGTGACGGGGCGCGTGACACGGGTTGTGGTCGGGGCGGAACGGACCTACGCGCTCGCGGGGAGAGGGCAGCCCGCCGAGACGCTGCGCGTGCGGGCGCCCGCATGGGCGAAGCGCGTCGAGGTGGACGTTCAGCTCCCGCCGGAGCTGTGGGACGAGGTCACCGACTTCAGCCTCACCGTGTACGATTCGACCGGCCAGCAGCTGCGGGGCGCGAACGAGGCGATGAACTACGCGTTCGGGCGGCTGAGCTTCGCGCTTACCGACACGCTGGTGGGGCGGCCTCTGACCGTCGAGCTCTATCCCGCGTTCGCCAAGCTGCCGGGACACCCGTGGCGCGGCGCCGCGCGGATTCGCTTCCTCGGGCGGGAGAAAGCACTCGGGTCCGGGAGCGAGCTGTCCGTGGTGGCGGGAGGCCGGGCCACGGTTGCGCTACCGGAGGGGGCGTCCGCAGCGTCGGCGCTCGAGCTGCCGGAGGGATTCGGGGCGCTCGTCGAGACTCGCGTCACCAGCGCGAGCGGCGCCGCGGCGGTGCGCCGGACGGTGGTGGTGCGATGAGGTCCACCGTCCGCATCG
>JBGPOM010000092.1:0-6748 GCA_041488075.1 Gemmatimonadota bacterium | reverse complement strand
CCTCCAATGACTCGCTGTTCTCGGTCGTGGATGGGGTCGTGAAATTCGAGCACAAGGACAAGAAGCGGCAACAGATCAGCGTGTACCCAAAAGGCTAGACGGGTAGACGGGTAGACGCCTAGATGGGTAGGAAGAGACGAGGCGGCGATGTCCAAGCGGATTCGCCGCCTCTGGCTTTTTCTACCCGTCTCGCCGTCTACGCGTCTACCCGTCTAGTATTTGGGCGGCAGCGTCCGGTACCGCTCCAGCAGCTCCGTCTGCCGGCTCCGCAGCGGGATCTCCCGCCCTCGAATGAACACGTGCTCCACGCCCGTCGAGAACTCGAACGGGTCGCCCGTCCACACGACCACATTCGCCACCTTGCCGGTCTCGAGCGACCCGTAGCGGCCGGCCACGCCGAACACCTCGGCGGGACTCAGCGTGACGGCGCGCAGCGCCTGCTCCCACGTCATTCCATACGCCACGGCGTTTCCCGCCTGCTGGCGCAGGTTGCGGGAGTTGTGGGTGTCCGTCTCGAGTAAGACGACCTTCACGCCGGCCGCGGCGAGCAGCGCGGCGTTCTCGTAACGGATCCCCAGTTGGTCATACGACGGGATGTTGTCGAGCGGCACCACCAGCACCGGTACTGCCGCGGCGGCGATCTGGCCGGCGATCTGCCACCCCTCGGCGGCCCCGGCGAGGATCAGCTGGAGCTTGTACTCCTTCGCGATGCGGAGCGCCGTCTCCAGGTCGCTGCGACGGTTGGCGATGGCGAACACCGGCAGCTCCCCGCGCAGCACCGGCTGGAGCGCCTCGAGATCCGCGGCGGGAGCAGCCAGCGGCTGCATCTGCGCGCGGGTGTAGTCGGCCCGCCGGCGGCCGTATTCGCGGGCGTCGTTGAAAATCTGCCGCAGGCGCGCGGCGACACCGGCGCGCGAGCCGCCGCCCGCGCCCTTGCTGTCCTCGCTCAGGTTCACGACCATGCCGACCGGAGACTTGATCAACATCGCCTCGATGGTCGCGCCGTCGAGGTCGATGAGCACCGCCTGACCGGTGATGAGCCCCCCGAACGGGACGGCGAGGGCGGTCGTGACGCCTTCGATGCGCGTGACGGGAATGAGCGCCGAGGCGGGGTTGATGCCCTCCGTGACGTTGAACGCCGCGGCCACGTCGCTGCCGCGCAAGACGGCTTCGTTGGTGCCCTGCACGGCGCCGATTTCGGTGAGCCCCATCTGGCCGCCGCCGTCGATGAGGCCGGGCGTGACCCACTTCCCGGTCGCGTCGATGCGCGTCGCGCCGGCCGGGACCGCCACATTCGTCCCGACGGCGGCGATGCGGCCGCCCTGAATCAACACGGTCGCGTTGTCGATCTTCGGGCCCGACACGGGATAGACCGTGCCGCCGGTGATGGCGATCGTCTGGGCGAGCAGGAACGCGATCATGGCTGCCGTCCGATCGAGAAGTCGGTCTTGGGCTGGTGGGCCGGATCGTTCCGGTCGTACACCAGCCAGCCGTCGTTGTAGACCTGGAGCGCGCGGGCGTAGACCGACAACGGGTCGCCCGACCAGAGGACCACGTCGGCCATCTTCCCCGGTTCGAGCGTCCCGACGATCGAGTCGAGCCCCAGCACCCACGCGGGATTGGCGGTAAACCAGCGCAGCGCCTGGTCGCGCGTGACCTGAATGCCGGCGCGGCGGCCGTAGTACATCGCCTTCGCCGCCTCCTGGTTGAGCCGCTGGATGCCGGATTCGGAGTCGGAATGGATCACCGGGCGGCCGCCGGCCTGCTGCACCAGGGCGGCGTTCTCGTGGATCCCGTCCATCGCCTCTTCCTTGAATCCCCACCAGTCGGCCCAGATCGACACCGCCGTGCCCTCGCGGGCGAGGATGTCGGCGATCTTGTACGCCTCCACGGCGTGGTGAAACGAGCGGATCTTGAAGCCGAACTCGTGCGCCAGGTCGATCATCTGCACCATCTCGTCGGCCCGGTAGCAGTGGTTCTGCACGAAGATGTTGCCGCGCAGCACCTCGGCCAGCGATTCGAGGCCCAGGTCGCGCTGCGGCGGGTCGCCCTGGTGATCCTTGTTCCACTTGTCCCAGCGTCGGCGGTACTGCTCCCCCTGGATGAACGCGGCGCGGTACCCCGCCATGTTTCCCATGCGCGTGGACGGACCGCGGGTCCGATAGACTCGCTTGGGATTCTCGCCGCACGCCATCTTCAGCCCGTAGCGCGCGCCGGGGAATTTCATCTCCTGCACGGTACGGGCGGGGATGAGCTTCAGGATGGCGCTGCGCCCGCCGATCAGGTTGGCGGACCCCGGCAGCACCTCGATCGTGGTCACGCCGCCCGCGATGGCGAGCGGAATCTGTGGATCCTGCGGCCACACCGAGTGCTCCGCCCACACCTCGGCGGTCACAGGATTCGTCGCCTCGTTGCCGTCCGACTCGGCGTCCGTGGCGGGCGCCGCATAGACGCCGAGATGGGAGTGCGAGTCGATGATCCCCGGCGTCACCCACTTGCCGGTGCCATCGACCACGACCGCGTCCGCCGGGGCCTCGACCGTCGTCCCGACCGCCACGATGCGGCCGTCCCGGAACAGGATCGAGCCGCCGGCGATCTCCTGGCCGGTCGCCGTCATGATCGTGGCGTTCCGGATCAGCACCGGGGGGTTGGGATGGCGCTGGTAGGTCGACGGATACTGCGCCCGGTCGGCGCTCGTCGTGTCCGCAGACGCGGCGCGGGGCGCGGACGCGCTTTGCGTGGGGACCGGGGAGGGGGGGGGCGACTGCGTGGGGCCGGCTCCCGCCGAAGCGCAGCCGGCCGCCAAGGCTCCGAGCAGCAGGGCCGCTGACAGACGTCGCATGTGCCGTCCTCCTACTTCACGAGTTCGAACACGAGGGGGGCCCCCACCGGCGCGACCCGCAGCAGCCGCCGAGGCGAGTCCGTGGTTACATACATCACGACGGGGAGCTGCATGCCCGAGACCTCGAGCCGGTATGCCGAGAAGGTGCCGGCGGGCACCGTGACGTTTTCCACGCCGGCCACCTTGACGGTGGCCACTTTGGTCACGCCCTCGCCGGAGGAGAAGACGTTCAGCGTGAAGCTCTTGCCTTCCGCCAGGGGCAGCGCGGCGACGATGAACGTCAATACATTGTCGTCGATCGTGCCCGCCGCGACCGTCGTATCCACCGCGACGGTCTTCGGCGTACCGGTCGCCTGAGGCACGATCGCGCTGCCCTTCACGCGGCCGTCCGCGTAGACGAGGTGAACTTCCGATTGCTGGTTCTGCACGATGCCCGTCTGATCGGCACGGCGCACGACGAGATCGGCTGCGCCGAGCACGACGGTGGTGCGCTGCTGTACTAATGCGCCGAGCGCCGTGGCCTCCGTGAACACGATCGAGTCGCCCGCGACCTGCACGGTGGTGACCTGGGATCCGAACACATTTCCCTGCAGCAGCACCTGGAAACTGTCGCTCCGTGCCACGATCTGAGTGTGGTCGAAGGCGACGGGGCCCCCGACGGGGTTCAGGTCGGCGAGGGTCATCGGGTGCCCATCGATATCGACGAGCCGCACCGGCGCGATCGCCTTGAGCTTGTCGTAGATCTCCTTCGCGTCGCCCACGACGACGATAGTGAGCGCATCGCGGCGGTAGGTATGGCGCGCCGCCGCGCGGGCGCGCACCGCGCTCACGCCGGCGAGCCGATCCCGGTAGCGCCGCAGGTAGTCGGGGCCGAGGCCCAGCAGGCGGGCCGTCGTCACCACGCGCGCGATCTGCCCCGGTGTCTCGATGGTGAGCGGGAACGATCCGACCAGGAACCCCTTCGCGCCTGCCAGCTCGCTGTCGGGCATCACCTCGGCACGAATCCGGTCCACCTGATGGAGCACCTCGACGAGCGCGCTATCGGTGACCGCCGTCCGGCCTTCAAAGTTGGCCTCCCAATGCCCCAGGCCCCGGCTCCGGTCCAGTCGGGCGTACGAGCCGTAGGTCCAGCTCTTCTGCTCGCGCAAGATCAGGAACAGCCGGGCGTCAGCGCCACCGCCGAGCACCTGGGTGGCGATGCGCGCGGCGTAGTAGCCGGTATCGGTCGGCAGGAACGTCGTGTTGCCGAGGACGATGTTTGATTGAACCGACCCCGGCCGGTGCACGAGCAGGATGTCCGTCCCGCGCTTGACGGGCACGGCGGGCGGCGGTGGGGTGGCGGGAGGCGTCCCGCGCCAGCTACCGAACGCCTGCTGTGCAAGCGCCCGAGCCCGCACCAGGGTGATGTCGCCCGCGACGACGAGCAGCGCGCCGGCGGGCCGCAGCCGCCGCCCGGCGAAGCTCGCGACATCTTCGCGCGTGATCGCCTTGTAGGACGCCGCCGTCGGGCTGCGGCCGTAGGGATGGCGGCCGTACAGCTCCTTCGCGAACGCGCGGCTCGCGACATTCTCCGGCTGCGACAGCTCCAGATCGAGCGACGAGAGGTAGCGGGTCCGCGCCAGCTCGAGCTCGCCGGCGGGGAACGTGGCGCGGCGCGTCACGTCGCCCAGCAGCGCAAACGCCAGGTCGGCGTGATCGCTGAGCACGTCGGTCGAGACGGTGAAGAAGTCCTCGCCCGCGCTGGCCGCCAGGCTGCCGCCGACGCCTTCGATCGTGGCCGCGATCTGCTCGGCGCCGCGTGTCGGAGTGCCCTTGGTCAGGAGCTCGGCCACGATCGCCGACAGCCCCTCTTTGCCCGCCGGGTCGTAGGCGCTGCCCGCGCGGAAACTCAGCGTCACCGTGAGCGACGGCTGCTCGTGGTTCTCGACCAGGAGCAGCGTCATGCCGTTGGGCAGCGCCGCTTCCTGGAACGGGGGGAACTGCGCCGGGCGCAGCGGCGCCGGCGCGGGGGGACGGGTGGGGAAGGGGGCCTGGGCGGCGAGGGAACCCGCCGCGAGCAAGGTCAACGTCAGTGCCGCTCTCATTGCTGTCCTCCCGGAGCCGCGGGGGGGGGCCCCGCGCGCACGATCACCAGCAGGAGATTCGCCGGATCGAGATAGGTGTTGGCGACCCGCTTCAGGTCCTCGGCCGTGACGGCCAGGATCCGATCGAGATCGGTGTTGATCTCATCGAGCCGGTCGTGAAACAGGAGGTAGTGGTGCAGCTCTTCGGCCTTGCCGAGCGTGGTCTCGCGATTGGTGATGAAGCCCGCGCGTAGGATGTTCTTCGCCTTCTCGAGCTCGTCGGCGGTCACGCCGTTGGCGCGCACGCTGTCGAGCTGCACACCGATCAGGCTGTCCATCCGCTCCGCGGTCACGCCCTGGTTCACGATGCCGAACGCGACCCAGACGCCGGGGCCGTTGCGCGACCCGCCGGGGCTCACGAACGTGCCGGTGCCGACCGCCGCCTTTTCGCGCCGCACCACGGCAACGTTCAGCCGGGAGCTTTCCCCCTGGCCCAGGATCAGGTTCAAGAGCTCGAGCGCCGGGGTGTCGGCGCTCCGGTGCTCGGGGACCCGGTAGAACCGCAAGGCGGCGTCGAGATTCGCCTGGGCGTCGCGCACCTCGCGGCGCCGGTTTCCCCCGCCCACCCGCCAGTCGCAGCGCACCGGCTCGGGAGCGGGATGGCCCGGGACGCCGCCGTAGTAAGCGTTGACGAGACGCCGCAGCTCGGCGGGGATGAAGTCCCCGACCACCACGAGCGTCGCGTTGTTGGGGGCGTAGTAGGTGTTGAAGAACGCCTGCACGTCCGGCAGCCGCGCCGCGTTCAGGTCGTCCATCGAGCCGATGACGGTGTGGGCGTAGGCGAAGCAGCCGGCGCTGTCGAACGGCCACGCCAGGCCGTCGGTGAACGCCGCCGCGTAGGGCCGGTTGTCCATGCCGAGCCGCCGTTCTTCCTTCACCGTCTCGCGCTGATTCTCGAAGTTCTCCTGGGTGATCGCGAGCGACCGCATCCGGTCCGCCTCGAGCCAGAGGGCCAGGTTCAGGCGGTTCGAGGGGACGGTTTCAAAATAATTCGTCCGGTCTTCCTGGGTGCTGCCGTTGAGCGTGCCACCCGCCCGCTGCACCAACTGGAAGTGCTCGGCCTTCTTCACGTGCGCCGAACCCTGGAACATCATGTGCTCGAAAAGATGGGCGAAGCCGGAGCGGCCGATCCGCTCGTTGCGCGACCCGACGTCGTACCACACGTCCACCGACACGACCGGGGTCGAGTGGTCTTCCGAGTAGATCACGCGCAACCCGTTGGGCAACGTGAACTGCTCGTAGGCGATCCGGCCGGCTTCGGCCGCGGCACCGGTCTGCGCTGGCAAGCCGGCCGGGAGGAGCGCGCAGAGCGCGAGGAAACAGAGTGGTGGACTACGCATACAATCGAAACTCCGTTGTCAGGGCTGAACGAGCTCGAATCGGAAAACGCCGTCGAGCGATTCGCCTTTCACGACGCGCCGTGGCGCCGACCGGGTCACGTATAGCCGCACCACCGGGCTGCGCAGCGGCAGCGTCTCGAACGTGCCAGCGGGGACGGTGACCGTCGCCGCTGGCTCGGCGACGAGGACCTGCGATAGGAGGGAATCACCGAATTCACTATACGCCCGCCCCTGCAGGACGTCGCCGGGCGCCGCGATGGCCACCGGGGCGGCGAGCAAACCGTAATCCGACCAGACGACGCCGGCAGGCAAAGGAGTCCGTACGGCGCGCGTCGTGATCCGTCCGTCCCGCAACCCCACTCGGCGCGTTCCCTCGACGCGCCCCTGGCGCACGATCAAGTCGTGCTCCACGAGGACGGTGTCGGACTGGGGATTGAACAGGG
>JBGPOM010000091.1:0-6756 GCA_041488075.1 Gemmatimonadota bacterium | reverse complement strand
CGTTCACCCCGGGCTGCCCCGTGCGCTGCTCGATCAGGTCCATCGCCTGATAGAAGATCCGCTCCGACAGCGACTTCTTGCCCCGGTTCATCAGGTTGTTGACGAACTTGGAGACGGTCTGGCTGTCGTAGCGCGGATCGGCCGGCACCGGCCGCTTGACCGCTTTCTTGCGCCGGCTCACTTCGCGGCCTCCTTGGGACGCTTCGCGCCGTACTTCGACCGCGACTGCTTGCGCTCGTTCACCCCGGCCGCGTCGAGCGTGCCGCGAATGATGTGGTAGCGCACGCCCGGGAGGTCCTTCACGCGGCCCCCGCGGATCATCACGATCGAGTGCTCCTGCAGGTTGTGCCCTTCACCGGGGATGTAAGCCGTCACCTCGAACCCGTTCGTCAAGCGCACGCGCGCCACCTTCCGGAGCGCCGAGTTGGGCTTCTTCGGCGTCGTCGTGTAGACGCGGGTGCAGACGCCGCGCTTCTGCGGGTTGCCCCGCAGCGCCGGCGCCTTCTCCTTCTTCGCCACGTCCTTGCGGCCGTGGCGGACGAGCTGGTTGATGGTCGGCATACCCCTCAAACGCCGCGGTGAAAAAGTTGGGAAATAGACTTGAAAGCTAAGGGGGGGATTGAACTTAGGTCAAGGGTGGTGCTCGGGTCCAGCAGCCTCGGCGCTCCGCCCTGCCACCCCGGTCCAAGCCTCAGTTCAGTCTGATCAACTCGACCCGCCGATTCCGGGCCCGACCTGGGGCCGTCGCGTTCGTCGCGATCGGACGGGTAAGCCCGTACCCTCTCGCTACCAGGCGATCGGGGGCCACGCCCCGCTCGATCAGGTAGCCCCGCACCGCCGCCGCCCGGGTCTCGGAGAGCCAGAGGTTGTACTCGGCAGGGCTGCGACTATCCGTATGCCCGGCGACCTCCACGCGCACCTCCGGATTCGCCACGAGGGACTGGGCGACGACGTCCAGGACCGCGCGTGACTGCGGGAGCAGGACGGCCTTAGCGTCCTCGAAATTGACGCCGAGCAGAACCAGCGGCGCCCCTCTCACCGGCAGGGTGGGCGGCGCGGCCGGCGCGGGTCGCGCCTGGGGCGCGGCAGCCACGGCGGGTGCCGCGGGCGCGAGGGGCGCCACGGCGACGGCCGTGGGACGGCAGCGGACGATCCGCACGCGAATGTCTCGGACGAGGGCCTCGGCGGTCTGCAAATGCGGCTCCGCCCGGCAGCTGGCGCCGTCCGTCGTTTCGTGGCCCGCCCGGAGGAGCTCGATCTCCAAACGCGCGACGTCGCGTGCAACGCAGTGGAACCCGGGATCGTTCTTGAACCGCTCCGCCTCGGTCCAGAGGTCCGCACGCACGCGCGCGGTTCTCGAGACCAGCGGGGTGGCGCGTCCCGCCATCGAGTCCCCGCCCTCCATCGCGACGATGAGCTGCTGCGCCTGCGAAAACGCGTCCCCCACGACCCGCGTGCGGTCGTTGTCGGTGTACTCCTCGTGCGCGAAGTTGAGCCAGCCCCGGGCCTTCGCCGCCTGGTAGGCGTGGGCCGGCGTGGTGTCGCCCTCCAGACGCGTGAGCCGCTCGCTCCAGGCGTGGAACAGCCGCAAATCGGCGGCGATCGCTTCGTCCGTGATCCGGTCGCGCGGCGGCGTCAGGGTGCCGGGAGCCGCGCGGCGCCCCGCGCAGCCAGCCACCACCGCGGCGATCCACGCGAGACGCATCGGTCGGAGAATCACGGCTGCCCCTTCACGGACGCGGGGGGGGGGGAGTGGGGGCCGCCACGCGCCGGTGCGCGCCGAACAGCCCCTCGTCGAACTTCATGCCGATGTCGAGGTACAGGCCCCGGGTCGTCGCGCTCACGCCGCTCAGATCGTCGTCCCGGAACCCGAACAGATTATAGCCGATCGCCAACCGCAGGTTCGTGGCCAGCCGGCGACCCAGCTCCGCGCCGAGGCCGTACTGCCGGCTGCGGAAGCCGTCACTGCCCAGCAGACTGCCGGTCAGGGCGGCATCCCACCGCGCGCTGATGTCCACCAGGCCACGCGCCGAGAACAGGTGCGCGTTCAGGGGCGTGGTCACGCCGCCGACGGCGTCGCTCCCCGTCTTGCCGGCGTACCGCCCGGAGAGGGTGAGCAGCCGGCTCGGCTGCACGTTGAGCTGGGCCGAGAAGATGTGCATGGCCGTGCTCGTCGCCGCAGCGCCGGCCGGCACGATGCGCTCGAAGCGGTACTCATAGCGCGCGAATCCGTTCCACGTGTCGACATCGGTCTGGCGAACCGCGAGGCCGAGCTGGCCGCGGGCGCGGGTCTGCTCGCGGCCCACGGTGTTGACCAGGGCGCGCCCGAGGAACGTGAGATCCCGGCTGACCTTGCGGGCGTATCCCAGCGTGCTGAGCCAGTTGTCGCCGCTCGGCGCCGCCCGCAGCTCGACGCGGGCCGTCCCGCGCCACAGCGGGTTCCGCGTGTACTCGAGGGCTCCCGTGACCGCTGTGGCTTCCTGGCCGCCGCCCTGAATCGGCTGGACACGCTCGAACGACGTGTTCACGACGAAGCCCGGGCCCACCGGCCAGCGGTTGCGGAGCCCGATCGCGGCCTCCGCCTCGCGGCCGCTGAAGGCGTCGCGCGCCCGGTACTCGCTGAAGACCTGGTTGCCGAGGTAGCTCGCGTCCAGGCCGACGACGGTGGTCCCGAGCCGCTGGGCACCGTTGAGGGCGTACGCACCGGCGAAGGACGAGATCTGCTCGTAGCGACCGTACAGGCGCGCGCGCCGGGCGAACAGGTATTCGCCGCCGATGGCCCCGCGGCGCTGCCGCGCCTCGAGGATATCCTGCTCGAACTCGCCGAACACCGATGCCCGCTGCCGGTCGAGCAGCTGGAGCGAGACCCGACCGCGAATCGCACTGGTCCGATTCGGCGTCGCGCCCACGGTGAGGGAATCGGCCGGCGCGGTCGTCTCCTCGCCGTGACGGTATCCCAGCTCGGCCAGCACGCGATCCCCGAAGCGCCGCTCGATGGAGAGCAACGCGCCGTCGCGGCGCCCGCCCACAACGACATCCTCGGTGCGCAGCGCCTCGCCGAGGAGGCGGGTGTGCCGGTCGAGCCTGAGCGCCGCCCGCAGGCCGTACTCGCCGCGCCCCACTCCAAAGGTCGACGACGGGTTGGCGAACGCCGCGTCGCTGCGCGTGCCGAACACCCGGGCGTCCAGCCACCCCGAATGATGCCGCAGCTCCAGCCGCCCGGCCTGGCCACGACCCACCGAGTCGTCGGATTGCGCGAACTCGCCGAGCAGGTAGGTGCCGGTCCCCAGGCGCAGGGTCGAGTTCACGCCGAACAGGGTCCGTCGGTCGAGCGGATTCTCCTCCCGCGCGGCAGTTCCGCCCAGCTCGACACCCTTCAAGACCTGCGTCTGCGCGACCAGTCCGTAGGTCCAGAAGGCCTCGCCGCCCCCGTCCACCTCATAGGTCACGCGGATCGAGATCGGGTTCAGGTTCGCGTCGCGGCTGGGCACCGGGGCCCGGAACAGCAGCCGGCCCGTGAAGGGTTCGAGCGTGTAGTCGACGAACCGCGCCTGCGGCTCGGTGCGCAGGATCAGCGTGGGCTGGTTCCGGTCGCGCGTCAGGATTTCCACCTTCTCGGTGTTGAGGCGACCGTCCGTCCGGCGCAGCGCGTACGGGCCCGAGATGCCCTGCCCGGGGATCTCGTCGACGACCTGCGTGAGCCGGCCCCGGCTCGCGAACACGTCGAGCGCCGCGCGCGCACCTTCGAGGTGCTGGTGCACCCCGGTCTGAGTCCGGCTGTACGCGCTCAGCACCCGCGTCTCGCCGCCGGCGGGGGTGACGTAGTCGCCGTACAGAACGAACGAGCGCTCGTGGTCCACCCGCACGTACAAGGGACCGGCAGACTGGGCGTCGAACTCCTTGATCGAGGCGTCCCCGTAGACCGGGTAGAACTCCTCTGGCTGGATGTCGCGGAACAACCGCTTGTCCGCGTCGCGCTCGGAATCGTAGCTCAGCGCGAGCAGGTACTTGCCCTGGATCTTGCCGCGCAGGTAGAGCGCCCCGCGCGCTGCCGCGCGCGCGTTGCCGTTGTCGAAATTGACGGCGAGGTCATTCAGCTGCTCATCGAAGCCGTCCTCGGCCCGGGCCGGGGTGAGCGCACCCTGGGTGAGCGACCGCAGGCTGACGCGGGCCTGCACGACACCGACGGCGAGGAGCGGACGCGCGGCGGGCGCGTACAGAATCGGCTCGGTCCGGCTCAGGGCACCGACGGTCGCGCGAAGCTGCCCGGCGCCCGCCTGCGGAGATGCCATGAGCAGGAACTCGCCGCGTCCCGCGGCCAGCTCCGCCTGCACGCCCGGCTCCGTAAGGTCCAGGTCTTCGACGAGCCACCGGCCCAGGCTGGCCTCCAGGGTCACGCGCGCGCGCAGCGGGATCACCGTGCCTCGAGCGTCGACGACCCGCACGCCGACCAGCGTCGGGGTCGTCCCATCCGCCGGAATCGGCGCCCGCGGCACGACGAGCTCGAGGCGCCCGGCCTGCTCGGTGGCGGGCGCGGCGAGCGAGTCCGCCCGCAGCGGCACGACGGGGAGGCCGGAGTTCGCGGCCGTGAGCGTTTGCGGCGGCAGAACGGACTGGTAGCTCACCGCGGCAGCCTCGGCCGGTGCGGTCACGGCGCCGACCACCGTGTCCCGCGCGACGCCGAATACCTCGCCCTGCGTCCGCCGAGCCTTCACCGCGGCGAGCACCTCCGCCGTCCGCCGCAAGGCGAAGTTGGCCTTGTGCAACTCGCCGTTCGTCAGATCGACGAACCGGCTCGCCGGATCGGCCGCATTGCGGTTGCCGACCACGATGAGCGCCGCCCCCGCCGGCAGGGACGTCCAGTCCACCTTCAAGACGTGCAGCCGCGGGCTGACCCCGTAGAAGTTGTACTTGCCCTCGACGTCGGTCACCGTGGAGGTCCCGTCTTCGAGATAGACGCGGACGCCGGGCACGCCGATCTCCTCGCGGTCCTGGCGCACGCTGGAGCGGGGATCGCAGTCGCACTCGACGTACACCTTCCCGACGATGATTCCGCGATCGGTGAAGACGCCGCCCTCGATTTGCACGCGGGCGACCGCCACGTTGGACACGGCCGTCACTGAGTCGCTGGTCGCCTGCGCGCGGTTGATCCCGTCGCCCTGCAGCGCGCCGGCGCCGACCCGCAGGCGGTACGTCAACGTGACGCTCCCGCCCGCCGCGATCGTGCCTATCGAGAAGGTAAGGCGCGGACCGGGAGCGCCCACCGGGTCGCCGATCGCCACGCCGTCGAGTCGGGCGGTGCTGGCGATGTAGGCGAAGCCGGCCGGCAACGCATCGTTGACCACGACGCCGGGGACGGCACTGTCGCCGACGGCGCGCACCACGAGCTCGTAGCCCAGAACTTCCGCGGGCTCGACCGTCTGGCGGTCCGCCTTCTTCTCCAGGGTGAGGCCGTAGGCAACGTTGACGACCGTAGGGGCGTCCACGGCGATGTTGTTGCCACCGGACGCCGAGTCCCCCGGCGTCGCCACGCCCACGACGTTGGTGACGCTCGGATACGCCTGGCTCCCGACGCCGACGGTCAACGTGACAGACGAGCTCGCGGCGGGCGCGAGCGGGCCCGGGGTCGTGCACGTCACAACCTGGCCGCTGGCGCCGCAGGTCCAACCAGCGCCACTGCCGGAGATAAACGTCATGCCGGCGGGCAACGTGTCGGTCAGGTCGACGGGGCCCGTGGTAGTGGCCGTGCCGACGTCGGTCACGGTGATCGTGTAGACCCCGGTCCCGCCCACCGTGAATGTGCCCGTATGCGACTTGCTGACGCTCACGTCCACTCGATCGACGGTGGTTGGATCGCTCGCGCTGTTATTGGCCGCGTTGGCGTCCCCAGAGGTCGAGACACTCGCGACGTTGGTCACGCCGGGGGCCGCGGCCTGCGCGACGCTCACGCTGAGGGTGATCGCGCTGCTCGCGGCGGGCGCCACGGGGCCCGGATTGGTGCACGTCACTGCCTGCGCCACCGCCCCGCACGTCCACCCCGCGCCACTGCCGGAGACAAAGGCCAGGCCCGCCGGCAACGTGTCCGCAACCGTGATGACCCCGGTCGTCGCCCCGACCCCCACGTTGGTCACCGTGAGAGTGTAGACGCCGTTGGTCCCCACGAGGAAGTTGCCGCTGTGGCTCTTGCCGAGGGCGAGATCAACGGACGACAAGACCGTCGTGTTGTCCGTGGCGCTGTTGTTTCCCGCGGGATCACTGACGCCCGCCGGCGCGGTGACGGTGGCGACGTTGGTGATCGTCCCGGTCCCCGTGACGGTGGCGGTCGCCGTGAACGTGGCGGTCCCACCCGCGAGCAGATCGACCGCGGTGCTGAGGTTGCCGCTGCCGCTCGCCGGACAGCTCGACCCCGCCGAGGCGGCGCACGTCCACGTCACGCCCGAGAGCTGCGCCGGGAAGTTGTCCGTCACCGTCGCCCCGGTCACGGCACTCGGCCCCGCGTTGCTCGCCACGATCGTGTAGGTCAGGCCACCGCCCTGATTGACTGTCGCCAGGCCGTCGGTCTTCGTGATCCCGAGGTCGGCGGTCGCCGTGACCTGCGTGTCGTTGTCCGTGGCGCTGTTGTTCCCCGCGGGATCATTGACGCCCGCCGGTGCGGTGACGGTGGCGACGTTGCTGATCGTCCCGGTCCCCGTCACGGTGGCGGTCGCCGTGAACGTGGCCGTCCCGCCGGCGAGCAGATTGATGCTCGCATTCAGG
>JBGPOM010000090.1:0-6798 GCA_041488075.1 Gemmatimonadota bacterium | reverse complement strand
GACACGAACCCGCCCGCCTCGATGATCCGGTCGAACGCGCCGCGGTCCACCACCAGGTCCTTGAGCACCGGGAACGCCCGCGCGCGCCACGGCTCGACCCGGATCTCCGCGCCGTCGGCGAAATGCCGCAGGTGGAGCTGACAGGTCGTGGTCGCGGCCTGCGGGCCGTGCGCCCGCCCGTCGATCATCAAGCCGCACATCCCGCAGATCCCCTCGCGGCAGTCGTGGTCGAAGGCGATCGGGTCCTCGCGCCGCGCGATCAGCCCCTCATTCACCACGTCCAGCAGCTCGAGGAACGACATGTCGGGACTCACGTCCTTCGCCTCGTAGGTCACGAAGCGGCCTTTGGCCGCGGGGCCCGGCTGGCGCCAGACGTGCAGCGTGAGGTTCACTTGTAGCTCCGCTGCGCCAGCGCCACGTTCTCGAACTGCAGCGGCTCCCGGTGCAGCTTGGGTGCAGTGCCCACGCCGGTGAACTCCCACGCCGCCACGTAGGCGAAGCGGCTGTCGTCGCGCTTCGCCTCGCCGTCGGGGGTCTGGAACTCTTCGCGGAAATGCCCGCCGCACGATTCCTCGCGGTGCAACGCGTCCTCGCACATCAGCTCGGCGAACTCGAGGAAGTCCGCCACCCGCCCGGCTCTCTCGAGCGATTGATTCAGCTCCTCGCCGCGGCCCCCGACATAGACCTCTTTCCAGTACCGCGCCCGCAGTTCCTGCACCTTGGGGATCGCGGCCTCGAGCCCTTCGCGGGTGCGCGCCATGCCGCACTGGTCCCACATCAGCCGGCCGAGCTCGCGATGGAAGCTGTCCACGCTGCGCGTGCCGCTGGCCGACAGCAGGTGCTCAACCCGGGTCGCCACCTCCCGCTCGACGGCGCGGAATGCGGCGTGCTCCGAGCCCACCGGGTCGAGCTTCGTCTGGGCGAGGTAGTCGCCGATGGTGTAGGGCAGGACGAAGTAGCCGTCGGCGAGCCCCTGCATCAGGGCGCTGGCCCCCAGCCGGTTGGCGCCATGATCGGAGAAATTGGCCTCGCCGATCACGTACAGCCCGTCGAGCGTGCTCATCAGATTGTAGTCCACCCACAGCCCGCCCATCGCGTAGTGCGGCGCGGGGTAGATGCGCATCGGCACGGCGTAGGGGTTCTCACCGGTGATGCGCTCGTACATCTCGAACAGGTTACCGTAGCGCTCCGCCACCACCGCCCGGCCGAGGCGGCCGATCGCGTCCTGGAAGTCGAGATAGACGCCGTGGCCGCCCGGGCCGACGCCGTAGCCGGCGTCGCACATTTCCTTGGCGCGGCGCGACGCGATGTCGCGGGGCGCGAGGTTGCCGTAGCTCGGGTAGAACCGCTCGAGGTAGTAGTCGCGCTCGCCTGCCGGGATCGCGCCTGGTGCCCGCCGATCACCTTTCTCCTTCGGCACCCAGATGCGTCCGTCGTTGCGCAGCGACTCGCTCATGAGGGTGAGCTTCGACTGGTGCTCGCCCGCCGCGGGGATGCAGGTCGGATGAATCTGCGTGAAGCAGGGGTTCGCGAACGCGGCGCCGCGCTTGTGGGCGCGCCACGTGGCGGTCACGTTACAGCCCTTGGCGTTGGTCGAGAGGAAGTAGACGTTCGCGTAGCCGCCCGTGGCGAGTACGACGGCGTGCCCGGCATGCGACGACACGGCGCCCGTCACGAGGTCCCGCACCACGATTCCGCGGGCCTTGCCGTCGATCACCACGACGTCGAGCATTTCGGTGCGCGGGTACATCTTGACGGCGCCGAGCCCGATCTGGCGGGCGAGGGCCTGGTAGGCGCCGAGCAGCAGCTGCTGGCCGGTCTGGCCGCGCGCGTAGAAGGTGCGCGACACCTGGGCGCCCCCGAAGGAGCGGTTCGCCAGGAGGCCGCCGTACTCGCGCGCGAAGGGCACGCCCTGCGCCGTGCACTGATCGATGATGTCGACGCTGATCTGCGCCAGCCGGTACACGTTCGCTTCGCGCGAACGGAAGTCGCCGCCCTTGACCGTGTCGTAGAACAGCCGCCAGATCGAGTCGCCGTCGTTCGGGTAGTTCTTGGCGGCGTTGATCCCCCCCTGCGCGGCGATCGAGTGCGCGCGCCGCGGGCTGTCCTGGAAGCAGAAGCAGGACACCTCGTAGCCCAGCTCGGCGAGCGTCGCGGCCGCGGAGGCGCCGGCGAGCCCCGACCCCACGACGATCACGTGGTATTTCCGCTTGTTCGCGGGATTCACGAGCTTCATCGCGAAGCGGTGCGCGTCCCACTTCCCCTCGATCGGGCCGTCCGGGACCTTGGCGCGGAGTTCCATGGCTAGCGCAACCCCCCCGTGAGGACGGCGACCGGGACGATGACGTATCCAGCCGTCAGGAGCACGGCGAAGCCGGCTGCGACGGTGCGGCGCCAGCGCTCGACCGGCGGCCAGTTGAGGCCGAGCGTCTGGAAGGCGCTCCACAGGCCGTGGTAGACGTGCAGGCCCACGACGACGTTGGCCACGATGTACGCGGCGGCGACGGGGACCACGGTGAAGCTCGCCAGCACGTTGCGGTACACGTTGGCCGGCTCGAAGCCGGGGTTCACCCTCCCGAAGGTGAAGTCGAGCAGATGATAGACGACGTACAGCACGATGATCACGCCGCCCCAGCGCATCGTGCGGGCGGCGTAGGTCGTGTGCACGAGCTCGAACTGCCGGTACGCCACGGGGCGGGCGCGCCAGCTCGCGCGGGTCACGAGGATGGCGGCCCAGATGTGCAGCGCCAGCGCGGCGATCAGGATACCGCGGGCGAGCCAGAGAGCCTGGCCGCGGCCGAAGAACGGGGCGCCGACGCTGCGGAGGCCGTCGGCGTAGGCGTTGAAGTGCTCGGGGCCCTGGAACACCTTGAGATTGCCGAGCATGTGACCGAGGAGAAAGCCCAGCAGGATGGCGCCGGAGACCGCCATGATGATTTTTTGGCCGACCAACGTGCGGGTGAAGCTCCAGACCCGGCGCATGGGAACGGATGATACACGCTCGACGGGGCGCCGAGCAAGCCGCATCTTCCTGCCGTGACTCCGACCGTCGTCATTGTCGGCGCCGGCTTTGGCGGCCTGCGCGCCGCGCGCGCGCTGCGCCGCGCTCCGGTTCACGTCGTCCTGCTGGACCGCCACAACTATCATCTGTTCCAGCCTCTTCTGTATCAGGTGGCGACGGCGGGGCTCGAGCCCGAGCAGATCGCCAAGCCGGTGCGCGCCATTCTGCGCGGGCAGCGGAACCTCGACTTCCGTATGGTCGAGGTGACCGGCGCCGATCTCGCGGCGCGCCGGCTCGAGACGAGCGCCGGCCCCGTGCCCTACGACCACCTGATCCTCGCGCTCGGCGGCGAGACGAACTTCTTCGGGTTGGACAGCGTCGCACGGAACGGATTCGGGCTCAAGGACGTGGACGAGGCCGTGGCGATCCGCAACCACGTCCTCACGTCTTTCGAGCGCGCCATGCTCGAGCCCGACCCCGAGCGGCGCCGCGCCCGCCTCACCTTCGTGGTGGTGGGCGGCGGGCCGACGGGGGTCGAGATGGCGGGCGCGCTCTCGGAGCTGATCCGGCTGGTGCTCGTGAAGGACTACCCCCGGCTCAACATCAAGGATGTGCGGGTCCTGCTGCTCGAGGCCACCGACCGGGTGCTCGGCGCCATGCCGGAGCGGCTGCGGGAGGCCGCGGGGGCGACGTTGTGGCGCAAACACGTTGAGGTGCGGTTCGGTGCAACGGTCGCGGACTTCGACGGTGAGCGGGTGCGGCTCAAGAGCGGGGAAGTGATCCCCGCCCACACCGTGATCTGGGCGGCGGGCGCGCAGGCGCCGGCGCTCACCCGGCGGCTCGGGCTGCCGACCGCGCGGCAGGGGCGGATCGTGGTGGAGCCGACGCTGCGCGTGGCCGGGCACCCGGAGATCGCCGTCGTGGGCGACGTCGCGTACTTCGAGATGGAGGGCCAGCCGCTCCCGATGGTAGCGCCGGTCGCGATCCAGATGGCCGATCTGGCGGCGGGCAACATCGTGCGGGCGCTGCGCGGCGAGCCGCCGCAGCCGTTTCACTACCGCGACCCCGGCACGCTCGCCACGATCGGCCGCAACGCGGCGGTGGCGCGCATTTTCGGACTCAATTGGACGGGATTTCCAGCCTGGGTGATGTGGCTCGTGGTGCACATCATCCAGCTGATCGGGTTCCGCAACAAGCTGTTCGTGCTGGTCAACTGGGCGTGGGACTACTTCTTCTACGAGCGGGCGGTGCGGCTGATCACCCGCGAATGAGATTGCCGCGCCGCACCACACCGTGCCAGCCGCACTCGAGGCACCAGCGACGCTCGAGCATCGGCACGAGCCGCCGCAGCACGCTGTTCCGGACGACGGCCAACTCCGCGGCGCAATGCGGGCAGGCGGAGCCGCGGGGGAGCAGCACGTACGTCAAGACGGCGACCAGACTGAACCGCAGCACGACGGTCCCGAGCAGGACGCCGACGATCAGCAGACCAGCTCCATGAGCTTCACGAGGAGGCGCGCGCGCCTCTGGACGTGGGCACCGGGGCGCCCTAATCTCTCCGGGCTCGGGATCCCTGTCCTCCAACTGAAGGTGCTCGACGATGCGCGCACTCAGCGTTCTCCTGGCATTCGGCGTCCTCGCTTGCTCCCGCGCCACCTCCGCACCGCCGCAGCCCAGCCCGGCGCCCGCTCCCGGCCGTCAAGATACCGCCCACGCGGGCGGTGCGCGGCCCGGCGGTCAGGCGCCCGCGGAGGGAGGGCCCAAACCCTACAGCCAGGTCATCACCGCCCAGGCAACCACGGACTCTGGCGTCTTCATCGTCCACCGGATCGGGGAAAAGCTCTTCTACGAAATCCCGCGCCGCATGTTGGGCCGCGAGTTCCGGCTGGTGGTGGACCGCCGCGGCACCGTCCGCGGGCTCGGGTACGCGGGCGAGCAGATCGCCGCCCGCGTCGTGCGTTGGGACCGGATCGGGAACCGCGTGCTGCTCCGCATGATCAGCTTCGCGATGCGCGCCGACTCCACGCTGCCGGTGAGCCGCGCGGTAGATCTTTCGAACACCCCGCCGATCATCAAGAGTTTCGACATCGCCGCCTGGAGCCCGGGCGACTCCAACGCCGTGGTCGAAGTCACGACCCTATTCACCACCGACGTGTCCGAGCTGAACGCTCGCCAGCTCGGCATGCGCATGCGGCGGTTCGACCCGGCTCGCTCGCTGGTCGAGCACGCCCGCAGCTTCCCGATCAACGTGGAAGTGAGCGCACTGCAGACCTTCGAGGTCGACTCGGTGCCCGGGGCGCCAGGGTCGGGGCCCGACCGGTCGCTCAACACGATCACGATCCCGACGAACTTCTCGATGGTGCTGCTCCCCGAACGCCCCATGGCGGCGCGCCTGTGCGACAACCGGGTGGGGTTCTTCTCGGTGAGCTACGAAGACTTCGGGAGCGAGAATGCCAAGGTGCAGACGCGTTGCTACATCACGCGCTGGCGGCTCGAACCGAAGGATCCGAATGCGGCGGTGAGCGACCCGATCAAGCCGATCGTGTTCTACCTCGATCCCGCGACGCCCGAGAAGTGGATCCCGTGGCTCATCCAGGGCGTGCAGGCCTGGCAACCGGTGTTCCGCGCGGCCGGCTTCTCCAATGCGATCATCGCGCGCCGCGCGCCGACGCCGCAAGAGGATCCTGAGTTCGATCTCGACGACGCGCGCTACTCGACGATCCGCTGGCTGCCGTCCACCATCGAAAACGCCTACGGCCCGCACGTCAACGATCCGCGCACCGGGGAGATCCTGCAGTCCAACATCGGCTGGTTCCACAACATCACGAGCCTGCTGCAGGCGTGGTGGTGGGCACAGGTCGGCGCCGTGGATGCGCGCGCAATGCACCTGCCGTTGCCTGACACGCTCATGGGGCAGATGGTGGCCTACGTGGCGACCCACGAGGTGGGCCACACCCTCGGCCTGCCGCACAACCAGCTCTCGTCTGGCACGTACCCGACGGACTCGCTGCGCAGTCCCACGTACACGCGCCAGCACGGCACGTCGTACAGCATCATGGACTACGCGCGCAACAACTACGTGGCGCAGCCCGGCGACGACGTGCAGCTGATGCCCAAGCTCGGCGACTGGGACTACTATGTGATCGACTGGGGCTACCGCCGCATTCCCGGGGCGGCGAGTCCCGATGCGGAGCGCCCCGTGCTCGACTCGCTCGCCCGGCTGCAGGACGACCGGCCGTGGCTGCGGTTCGGGAACCCCGACGGGATCGACCCTCGCACCCAGACGGAAGCCCTGGGCGACGATCCCGTGAAGGCGACGCGCTACGGCGTGGCCAACCTCAAGCGGCTCGTCCCGATGCTGATCACCGCGACGACGACCGACAAGCTGGACGACTACTCGTTGTTGGACGATTTCTACGACCGCCTGGTCGGGCAGTGGGGGCTCGAGATGAACCACGTCGCGGTGGTGGTGGGCGGCGTGTACCGCCACGAGAAGTACCCGGACCAGGCCGGCGTCATCCACACGGCCGTGCCCCGCGCGCGCCAGGCCGACGCCGTGCGTTTCTTGAACGAGAACGCCTTCGCGACGCCGATCTTCTTCCTCGACGCCGAGGTGCTGCGCCGCATCGAGCCCACGGGGTTCGTGGAGCGGATCCGCACGCGCCAGACCGCGATCTTGAACGCCCTATTCCAGGACGCGCGGCGGTCGCGGCTCGCGGAGCAGGGCGCGACGGTGCCGGCGGGCTCGGCCTACACGCTCACCGATCTGTTCGGCGACGTCCGGCGCGGCATCTTCT